>NZ_DAMBUH010000082.1:0-15502 GCF_032053605.1 Tianweitania sp. | reverse complement strand
CCTGCCCTCTGGCCCCGCCCGCATCGCCTTGGCCGAAGTCAGCGGCGTCGGCGTCGATGCAGCGCAGCCTCTGGCAGTCCGCTTCGGTGCGCAAGCCAAGGCGCATGGCCTCGCCTTCACCGCAGCGACGGACACGACAGCGACGCATGTCATGAAGGGCTACTTCACAGTCGGCGAACAAAACGGTCGTACGATGGTGAATTATGTCTGGGACATCAGCGATCGCTCCGGCAAGCGCCTGCATCGCATCCAGGGCAGCGAGCCCGGCGGCGGCGCGGGCTCAGGCTGGGAAGGGGTGAAGCCGGCTGCCATGCAGGCTATCGCCGATCGCTCGATCGAAGAAACGGCGCGCTTTATTGAGGCCCAAAACGGCTGATCTTGCCTCCCGCGCAACGCTTTTTTGGGATTAACTTTCGATATGCGTCACAGCACGGGTTGCAATGCGCGGTCTGACCGGTAAAAGCCCCGTCATCCAACTCCGGCAAGCGCTCGGTTGTAAGATCAAGGACTGGCGATGAAGCTTTTTGCGGGCAACTCCAACAGGATCCTTGCCGAAGCGGTCGCCCGCTATCTCAATGTTCCCCTCGGCAAAGCCAGCGTTCGCCGTTTCGCGGACCAGGAAATCTTCGTCGAGATCCAGGAAAATGTGCGCGGCGAAGACGTCTTCGTTCTTCAGTCGACGTCCTATCCGACCAACGACCACCTGATGGAATTGCTGATCATGATCGACGCGTTCCGTCGCTCATCGGCACGCCGCATCACGGCAGTGATTCCCTATTTTGGCTATGCCCGCCAGGACCGCCGCGCTTCGGGCCGCACGCCGATTTCGGCCAAACTGGTCGCCAATCTCATTACGCAGGCTGGCGCCGACCGCGTCTTGACCATGGATCTTCATGCCGGTCAGATCCAAGGCTTCTTCGATATTCCGACCGACAACCTGTTTGCGGTTCCGGTCATGTCGCGCGACGTGAAGCAGACCTATGCCTCGTCCAAGCTCACCATCGTGTCGCCGGATGTCGGCGGCGTGGTGCGCGCTCGTGCGCTGGCAAAGCGCGTCGATGCCTCGCTCGCCATCGTCGACAAACGCCGTGAGCGCCCGGGTGAGTCGGAAGTCATGAACATCATCGGCGATGTCGAAGGCGCCGACTGCCTGCTTTACGACGACATCGTCGATTCGGGTGGCACGCTGTGCAACGCGGCCGACGCGCTGCTCGCCAACGGCGCCAACAGCGTTACCGCCTATATCACCCACGGCGTTCTGTCGGGCGGTGCTGCCGATCGGATCGCACAGTCGAAGCTGAAGGAACTGGTGATCACCGATTCCATCCAGCCGACCTCCAGCGTCGAAGCCGCCCACAATATCCGCGTGCTGACCATCGCCGACCTGATCGGCGAAGCCATTTCTCGCACTGCGACGGAAGAAAGCGTGTCGAGCCTGTTCGACTAGGAGAAAGCGAGGCCGGAATGTCCCTTGGGCGCACTATGCCGATCCTGCGGATGTTCGACATCGCCAAAGCGCGCGAGTTTTACCTCGGCTTTCTCAGTTTTAAAGTTGCCTGGGAACATCGCTTTGCCCCTGATCTGCCGCTCTACATGGCGGTTCAACGCGACAGTGTTGAGCTTCATTTGAGCGAACATCATGGTGATGCGACGCCCGGTTCAGCTGTCCGGATCGCGGTGACCGAGATCGACGCCTTCCATGCCGACCTGCTTTCGAAGAATTACGGCTTCATGCGCCCCGGCCTGGAAACGCAACCTTGGGGACTACGCGAAGTCGCGGTCACCGATCCATTCGGCAATCGCCTGATCTTCTTCGAGCCTGCGAGCGCCTGACTGGACCAACGATTAAACTACCGGCTGAGCTTGGTCGCATCAGTCAAGCCAGCTAAAGCGGGGTGGTCGTAACGTTCAGGGTCACCCCGGCATGAGCCAGTCGCAAACGATCAGCTTGGCGAAGACCGCCCAGACCACGACCTTCAGCATCATCCTGGCGGTCAGCTTCTGTCATTTCCTGAACGACCTGATGCAGACCCTGCTGGCGTCGATCTATCCGCTTTTGAAGCGCGATTATGGTCTCGATTTCTGGCAGATCGGCTTGCTGACCATGGCCTTCCAGGTCACGGCATCCCTGCTGCAGCCGGTGATCGGCCTTTACACCGACAAGCGCCCGCTGCCCTATTCGCTTCCTGTCGGCATGGCATCGACGCTGGTTGGCTTGTTCATCCTCGCTTATGCCGGCAGCTACCTGTTCCTGCTGCTCGGCGCCTGCATGATCGGCTTGGGTTCGGCGATCTTCCATCCGGAATCTTCGCGCGTGGCACGGATGGCATCCGGTGGACGCTATGGCCTGGCGCAATCCGTTTTCCAGGTAGGCGGCAATTTCGGATCGGCGGTCGGACCGCTGCTTGCGGCCTTTATCGTCGTGCCGCGCGGGCAAGGCAGCGTTGCCTGGTTCTCCGCAGCGGCTTTCATCGGCATGATCGTCCTGTGGCAGGTGAGCAGCTGGTATAGCGGCGTGCATCGCGCCTCAGCGGGGCGTGCTGCCCCTAACTTCACCCTGCCCTTTCCGCGCGGTCGTACACAATCCGCACTGGTGGTGCTGGCGCTGCTCGTCTTCACAAAGAACATCTACAACGCCAGCTTCGCCAGCTACTACACCTTCTATGTCATTGAGCGCTTTCAGGTGTCCGTGCAGGATGCGCAGCTGATGCTGTTCGTGTTCCTCGGAGCGGCAGCCGTCGGCACAGTAATCGGCGGCCCGATGGGCGATCGCTATGGCTCGAAGGCCGTTATCTGGTTCTCCATCCTCGGCGTCCTGCCTTTCACGCTGGCGCTTCCCTATGTCGGGTTCGAAGCAACGATCGTCTTGTCGGCCATCATCGGCTTGGTCCTGTCGTCTGCCTTCCCCGCCATCGTGGTCTTTGCGCAGGAACTGGTACCCGGCCGCGTCGGCATGATCGCCGGCATCTTCTTCGGCTTCGCCTTTGGCATGGGCGGCATCGCAGCAGCCGTACTCGGCACGATCGCCGACGCGAAGGGCATCACCTTCGTGTACCAGATCTGCTCCTACCTGCCGCTGCTCGGTCTCCTGACCGTGTTTCTGCCGGACATGAAGGACGCTCATACAAGGGTGTCATAGGCGACGACGGCATGTTGGTGCCCGCAAAATGAATCGCTGGCTGTCGGAATAAGCCGTACAGTATCGTCCTCGCTGCAAGAGGACGAACACCTATGCTTTACGCCATTCTTTGCTATGCCCAGGAAGATGTCGTCGGTTCGTGGAGCCAGGCGGAGGACGATGCCTGCATGGCGCGTTTGGCCGTGATTCAGGAACGGCTTGCGCGCGAAGGGCGGCTTGGTCCCGTGGCGCGACTTCTGCCCACAACCGCGGCCACGACCTTGCGTAAGGGCGGGGCAGAGCCGCTGATCATGGACGGGCCGTTTGCCGAAACCAAGGAGCAACTGCTGGGCTTCTACCTCGTGGACTGCGACGCGTTGGAGGATGCTCATGATGTTGCCCGCGAGCTGACCGAAGCCAATCCGGTGCCCGGCTGCTACGAGATCCGGCCGGTCGGCATCTTCCATGCAGGCGTCGCGGTCGACCCTGATGCGGTCGCCGATGTGGCGAGGGCCAGGAGCCGGCCGGGATGAACGACCCCGCCTGGATCGACGCGACCTTTGCGTCCGCGCGGCCGAAAGCAATGGCCGCACTGCTCCGCTATTTCCGCGATCTGGATACAGCCGAGGAGGCCTTTCAGGACGCCTGTCTGCGCGCGCTGAGGACGTGGCCGGACAAGGGTCCGCCGCGTGATCCCGCCGCCTGGCTGATTCTTGTTGGGCGCAACGCCGCGCTGGATCGTACGCGCCGCCTGAAGCGCGAAACGGGTCTGCCGCCGGAGGATCAGCTTTCCGAGCTTGGCGATGCCGAAACGGAAATGACGGAACGGCTCGACCAGGCGGATTATCGCGACGATATCCTGCGGCTGCTTTTCACCTGCTGCCATCCCGAGCTTCCGGCAACCCAGCAGATCGCACTGGCCTTGCGCATCGTGTCCGGCCTGTCTGTGAAGCAGATCGCGCGCGCCTTTCTGGTCAACGAAAAGGCGATGGAGCAGCGTATCACCCGCGCCAAGGCGCGCATCGCGGCGGCCGGCATTCCGTTCGACACGCCCGGCCCTGTGGAGCGCGCCGAGCGGCTCGGCCTGGTGCTGGCGATGATCTATCTCGTGTTCAACGAGGGCTATTCAGCCAGCGGTGAGGACATCGCAGCGCGCCAGCCGCTTTGCAACGAGGCGATCCGGTTGGGGCGGCTGCTGTTGCGGATGTTCCCTGCTGAGCCGGAGGTGATGGGGCTGGCCGCGCTGATGCTGCTGCAGCATGCCCGCAGTTCCGCGCGCTTCGATGCCACCGGCGACATCATCCTGCTGGAGGTTCAGGATCGCGCGCGTTGGAGCAGGCCGATGATCGCGGAAGGACTGGCGCTCGTCGATAAGGCACTGCGCCATCGCAGCCCCGGTTCCTATCAGCTTCAGGCCGCGATTGCCGCCCTGCATGCGCGCGCCACCAGCGCCGACGAAACGGACTGGCAGCAGATCGATGTGCTTTATGCCATGCTCGAGCAGATCACGCCTTCGCCTGTGATTACGCTCAACCGCGCCGTTGCTGTCTCCAAAGCCTATGGAGCCGAAGCCGCGCTGGCGCTGGTGGAGCCGCTTGCGAAATCCCTCGACGGCTACTTCAACTTCCATGGTGTGCGCGGGGCATTCCTGATGCAGTTGGGCAGGACGTCAGCCGCCCGCGATGCCTTCAACCGCGCGATTGCCTTGGCGCGGTCGGGTGCAGAAGCCGCCCATATTCGCCGCCATCTCGATCGGCTGGAAAGCGAGGCTGTCCGACAAGTCGAGGCTGTAACGTCACCCTGAAACCGCGTGTTTCCATCCAGTTGTCGGATCAAGCCGCACTGGATCGTCTTCAATCCAGATGCTGCAACGGAGTTCATCATGGCTGATACGGAAGACGACCGCACGCTCACCCTCGTCCGCACGCTCGATGCGCCGCGCGACAAGATCTACCGCTGCTGGACGGAAGGGCCGCTGCTCCTGCAATGGTTCACGCCCGCACCGTGGAAGACGATCGAAGCCGATGTTGATGTGCGCCCGGGCGGCTCGAGCCGAATCGTGATGCAGAGCCCGGAAGGCGAGACCTACCCGAATCCTGGAATCTATCTGGAGGTCGTGCCCAACGAGCGGCTGGTGTTCACCGATGCCTTCACCTCGGCCTGGGAGCCGTCTGCAAAGCCCTTCATCGTCGCCGAAATCCGGCTGGAAGATGCAGGACACGGCCAAACGAACTACACCGCGATCGTCAGGCATTGGACCATGGAAGATTGCGAAAGACATGAGAAGATGGGCTTCCATGACGGCTGGAACAAAGCAGCCGACCAGCTGGAAGCTCTAGCCAAGACGCTTTGATCAAGGGAGGACAGAATGAGCAATTTCGAACCTCGGCCTGATTATGCCGGCGTCACCGCCTATGTCACTGTCAGCAATGCGCGCGAGGCCGCTGGGTTCTACGAGAGGGCGCTCGGCGCCACCATCGCGGATCAGCGCGCGACCGATGATGGGCGCCTGATGCATTGCGAAGCGCGCATCAATGGCGGGCCGTTCATGTTCAACGATCCCTTCCCGGAACATGGCATGGACGTCATGCCGATGGCCGGATCCATGACCCTGATCGTGGTGGATGCGCAGGCTTGGTGGGACCGGGCGATCGGCGCCGGCATGACAAGCGTGGTGGATCTGCATGACGCCTTCTGGGGCGACAAATATGGGTTGATGAAAGATCCGTTCGGCGTGAACTGGGCAATCGTCGGCCCGCAGCCCGGGACTGGCTGAGCCCCGAGCGCGGCTTGCATGCCCGCAACCCTTCCGCTATAGGGCGCTCACCCGCGTAGACACCCTTGGAGGCACCGCGGGGCGCAAGCGGCTGAGTTGATCGGCCGCTTTCGACGTTTCCACGACCCTGATGGTTTCGGGAACGCTCCACAACATGAAGGAAAAGCCATGAGCCACGAGACTTACGAGCTCAAGGCCGAGGCGCGCGAAAAGGTCGGTAAGGGGTCCGCCCGCGAAATTCGCCGCAACGGCAAAGTACCAGCAGTCATTTACGGCGAGAAGCAGCCTCCCCTGGCGATCGCTCTCTCCTACAAGGACATCTTCTACAAGATTCACGGCGGCGGCTTTAAGACCACCGTTGCGATCATCGATGTCAACGGCCAGAAGATCCGCGTCCTGCCGAAGGACTACCAGCTGGATCCGGTCAAGGACTTCCCGATGCATGTCGACTTCCTGCGCGTCGGCGAGCATTCGCTTGTGACGGTGAACGTGCCTGTTCACTTCCTCAACGAAGACGCTTCGCCCGGCATCAAGCGCGGCGGCGTGCTGAACATCGTTCGCCACGACATCGAGTTGCAGGTTCCCGCAGACCAGATCCCGGACGCGATCGAGATCGACCTCAAGGGCCTGAAGATCGGCGACATCATCCACATTTCCTCGGTTAAGCTGCCGAAGAACGTCGAGCTGACGATCACCGACCGCGACTTCACGGTTGCGACCATCGCCGCTCCTGCCGTGCTGACCGAGGCTGAAGAAGCCGGCGTCACCGAAGAGGAACTGGTCGAGGTCAAGGAAGCTGAAGCCGAAGCAGAGGCCGAAGAAGCTGCTGCTGAAGGTGAAGAAGGCGCAGCGAAGGAGTAATCCTTCGCTCAAGCCCGCGACGGGAACACAGCCATGCGTATTTTTGCAGGCCTTGGAAATCCCGGCGCGCAATATCAGGACAACCGACACAATGTCGGCTTCATGGCGGCGGACGCAATTGCCCGCCGCCATTCCTTTTCGCCTTGGACAAAGAAGTTTCACGCCCTGATTGCCGAAGGCACGATCGGGGGTGAGAAGGTGCTGCTGATGAAGCCGCAGACCTTCATGAACAATTCCGGCCAGTCTGTCGGGGAAGCGGCGCGCTTCTACAAGATCGAACCCGGCGACATCAGCATTCTCTACGACGAGCTCGACCTCGCCCCGGCCAAGATCCGCGTGAAGATCGGCGGCGGCAATGGCGGCCATAACGGCATCCGCTCGGCCGACGCACACCTTCCGAGCAAGGATTATCGCCGTGTGCGCATCGGCATCGGCCATCCCGGCGCCAAGGAGCTGGTGCATAACTGGGTGCTCGGCAATTTCGCCAAGTCAGACCAGACCTGGCTCGAACCCCTGTTAGACGCCATCGCCGACAATGCCGACCTCCTCGCCAAGGGCGATGACAACGGCTTCATGAACAAGATGGCGCTGGCGACACCAGGCGGCGCGCGAGAACCGAAGCCTTATGCCAAAGGCGAGGCACAGGCGAAGTCCTCGACGCCCCCCAAGGGCCAAAGCCACATTCGCCAGGCACGCCCAGCCCAGTCGCAGATCAAGGTACCGGAAACCGGCCCAATGGCCGCGATGTTGAAGAAGCTGCTGGGGCGGGAGTAGCGCTTAAAGTCGCTTTGCGCATCGGGGTTGACCATAACCCGCTTCGTCGCCCATAGCCCTGCCAACATTCTTATCTGACTAGGACCATCTCTCATGGGTTTCAAATGCGGCATCGTGGGCCTGCCTAATGTCGGCAAGTCGACGCTCTTCAACGCCCTGACGCGCACGGCCGCCGCGCAGGCTGCGAACTATCCTTTCTGCACGATCGAGCCGAACACCGGCGAGGTTGCCGTTCCTGATCCGCGCTTGAAGGCGCTGGCGGCTGCGGGCAAGTCGAAGGAAATCATTCCGACCCGCATCTCCTTCGTGGACATTGCCGGCCTAGTGCGCGGCGCGTCCAAGGGCGAAGGGCTCGGCAACCAGTTCCTCGCCAATATCCGCGAAGTGGATGCCATCGTGCATGTGCTGCGCTGCTTCGAAGATGATGACATCACCCATGTCGAGGGCCGCATCGATCCGGTCGCGGATGCCGAGACGGTGGAAACCGAGCTGATGCTGTCGGATCTCGAAAGCCTCGAGCGCCGCATCGTGCAGTTCCGCAAGCGCGCTTCCAGCAAGGACAAGGAAGCGCTCACTGTTCTTCCCGTCATGGAAGATGCGCTCAAGCTCCTCACCGACGGCAAACCGGTGCGCATGATGCTCAAGGGCATCGCGGTGGAGGATCTCAAGATCCTTGAGGGCCTGAACCTCCTGACCTCCAAGCCCGTGCTTTACGTCTGCAACGTCGCCGAAGCCGAGGCTGCAACCGGCAATGCGCATACCAAGGCTGTGGACGCAATGGCTGAGGCGCAGGGCGCCAAGGCCGTGGTCATCTCGGCGGCGATCGAGGCCGAGGTGTCGCAGCTTCCCGACGAGGAAGCCAAGGAATATCTCGATGCGATGAACCTCGAAGAGCCCGGTCTCGATCGCCTGATCCGTGCCGGCTACGACCTTCTCAGCCTGATCACCTACTTCACGGTAGGCCCGAAGGAAACACGCGCCTGGACCGTTCATAAGGGCTCGAAGGCGCCACAGGCCGCAGGCGTGATCCATACGGATTTCGAACGTGGCTTTATTCGCGCGCAAACCATCGCCTATAATGACTATGTCACGCTTGGCGGCGAAGTGGCGGCGAAGGAAGCGGGCAAGGCACGGGACGAAGGCAAGGAATATGTGGTGCAGGACGGCGACGTGCTGCTGTTCCGCTTCAACACGTAAGCGGCAGACACGGGGGATGGCATGACCGACAAACGCTGGGCCTTTGAGGACTTCGTTTCGGGCGCCACCATCCCCCTCGGCAGCAAACAGGTTGAAGCTGCCGAAATCGTCGAGTTTGCCGAGCAGTTCGACATGCAGCCGATGCATCTGAACGAGGAAGCCGGCAAAGCCAGCATCCTCGGCGGCTTGTCCGCCTCCGGCTGGCACACCGTGTCCATGTTCATGCGGCTGATCTGCGATCATTTTCTGCTCGACTCGACCTCGCAGGGTGCGCCGGGCGTGGAATATCTCAAATGGAAGAGGCCGGTGCTGGCCGGCGACACGATCCGCGGCGAAGCCACCATCCTCGCCACACGCCGTTCCGCATCGCGTCCGCAGCTCGGCTTCGTGACCTTCCGCAACAGCCTCTTTAACCAGCGAGACGAGCTTGTTCTGGAGTTCTCGAACACCGGCATGTTTCTGCTGCGCAGCCCGGAGCTGGCGGCATGACGCTCGACGACTATTTCGCCATCGGCATTCCGCAGGATCTCGGCAGCCATGTTTTCACGGCGGACGAGATCGTGGCTTTCGCACGAAAGTATGATCCGCAACCTTTCCACCTCAGCGAAGAAGGCGCGAAGGGAACGGTCTTCGGTGCGCTTTGCGCATCCGGCTGGCACACGACATCGATGTGGATGCGTCACAATCTGCTTCAGATCGAGCCGGTGCAATGGACGGGCGAAGGTCCCAAGCCCGAATTCGGCCCCTCGCCCGGCTTTCAGAACCTGCGCTGGCTCAAGCCCGCTTATGCCGGCGACACGATCCGCTTCTCCCGCACCACCACCGGCCATCGTGCGCTGGCATCAAGGCCCGGCTGGCGTTTGCTGTCGGGTCAAGGCGAGGCATTCAATGGCACAGGCGAGACAATCATGAGCATGGATACGGCCGTGTTGGTGAAGGTCGCCTGAGATCTGCAAAAGCGGATCACTGCGGCCAGTTGCCTGACGGCCAATTGCGCGCCGTGTGGATGACGCGAAGGATGACGATCCTTTCCTCGCCCTCAGCCGCCTCTACGGCATAGGCGATGACATAGGGCAGCCGCATAACGGACTTCTCATACGTGCCGACGACGCGGCCCGGACGTCCCGTCGCCATCATGCCGAGACGGTTACCCGCGGCTTCGATGGCTTCGATCATTCTTTCGGCAGCGTTGGGATCATCCGCTGCGACATAGCGCAGGATTTCAAGCGCATCATCAAGAGCGGTGCGCGACCAGACGACCGGCCTCATTCGCCGCCATCGTGCCCTTGCTTGCCTTTACCGAGAAGCTGGCGCATCTCGGTCACCGCCTGCTCGTGAGAAACAACGCGGCCAGCTTTGGCATCTTCCAAAGCGCGAGTGACACCTTCGATGATTTCAAGCTCACGATCGACATAGGCCGCGATCGCTTCACCGGCGAGAAACGACTTGCTGCGCCTTGTATGCACAGCGATACGGTCCAGCTTTTCCTTCGTTTCCGCAGGAACTCTGATCGTCATTGTCTCGCTGGAAGGCATCGTCCCAAATCCCTGTGTTAGGATGTACACAGGCTAACACAGCACGCATAAGGATGTAAGCTTTCTCGCCTCAATCCGCCGTCGGCAACCGCCTTATCGTAAATTCGATCTCATCGCCCGGCCGCTCGAACCAGCTTTCGATTTCAGTCCAATAAGCCTGCTTCGGCCAGCGGTCGAACCACTCGCGCGCCTTTGCGCGGGCGTCGGTGCGGGGAAGGCGGAAGGTTTCGCGCAGGAAGCCGTCGCGGGCACGCGTGGCGTTCGTCTCACGCTCTTGTGCGAGACGATGCTTGAGGCCGTCGAGCGGCGGGCGGACCGGCGGGCGCATGCGGAACTCCGTCATTCCACGAGGACTGGCCACAAGAACTTAGCCTTGAGAGATTAAGGACCTCACCATCGCTTGACGAGTCATTTGTCGCACGCGCGCAGGCAATGCTTGCCGGGTGGGGACGGGCGGGGTAGGTCATGCCACTCCCATCATTCGCAGGACCCCATGAACCGCGACAGTATTCCCGCCGGTTTGCCGGACGATATCGAGGACAAGAAAGCCACGGCGCGCGCCTGGTTCGAACAGCTGCGCGATCGCATCTGCGCTGGCCTCGAAGCACTGGAAGACGAAGTTTCGGGGCCGCATGCCTCATGGTCACCGGGGCGCTTCGAGCAAACGCCGTGGCAGCGTGACGGAGGTGCGGGCGGCGGTGGCGTCATGTCGATGATGAACGGCCGCGTCTTCGAGAAAGTCGGCGTTCATACGTCCACCGTGCAGGGCGAGTTCTCGCCCGAATTCCGCAAGCAGATGCCCGGCGCCGACGAGGATCCCCGCTTCTGGGCAAGCGGCATTTCGCTGATCTGCCACCCCTGGAACCCCAACGTGCCGGCCGTTCACATGAACACGCGCATGGTGGTGACATCTAGACAATGGTTCGGCGGCGGCGCGGACCTGACGCCGGTGCTGGACCGTCGCCGCACCCAGGAAGACCCGGATTCACAAGCCTTCCACCGCGCCATGCAGTTTGCCTGCGACAAGCACGCGGCCGTCGCCGACTATCCCAGGCTGAAGGCGTGGTGCGAAGAGTATTTCTATCTGCCGCATCGCAAGGAACCGCGCGGGATCGGCGGCATCTTCTTCGATTATCTGCATTCCGAAGGCGAGACCGGCGGCTGGGATGCGGACTTTCGCTTCGCACAGGATGTGGGCCGATCCTTCCTGATCGTCTACCAGCACATCGTGCGCAAGAACTTTAACGAGAACTGGACCGAAGCGGATCGCGAGGAGCAGCTGATCCGCCGCGGTCGCTATGTCGAGTTCAACCTGCTTTACGATCGCGGCACGATCTTCGGGCTGAAGACCGGTGGCAATATCGACGCGATCCTGTCCAGCATGCCGCCTGAGGTGAAGTGGCCCTGAGGCGACCTTGAACTCACTCGCCTCGCCCTCATGTATTGGACACCATCATTGCGAAGGAGGACGATGCGATGAAGGAATTTCAGTGTGGATCGCTGGTGCCGGGCTGCTCCTGGCATACCAGGCATGAGGAAGAAGCCGAGGTCATGCGCCGGGCCGTCGAGCACATGCGCCAGACCCATGGCGAAACGACCATCCGGGAATCGATGGTCGATGCGATCCGCTCGCGGATCGAACGCGTGCAGGATGCTGCCTAGCGCGTTTCGATGAGAGATGAGGCGCGGGCAAGCAGCGCTTCGCGATCATGAGTGAAATCGGAGGCGGACCATTCCGCCTCCAGCTCCTTCAGGAGCCGGCCGAGTTCCGGTCCGGCTGGCACACCCTGCGCCATCAAATCCGCGCCCGAGATCGGAAAGGTTGGGCTTTCCCAGCCATCTGCGTGGCTCAACAGTGCTTCGAGCGGTGAAACGTCATTGCCGGCGGCGGATTGGCTGGCAATTTGCAGCTTCAAACGGTCGACAATGCCTTCCCGGCTTCCGCCATGGATGCGTCGGGCGAGCGCCTGCGTGCTTTCATCTTCTGCGGCCGGCGCAGCTGCAGCCCAATCTTCAAGCCGTTTCGTTTCAGCCTTGGACAAACGCAGGCGCTTTGACAGGCTCTCAATGCGCTCGGCATTTGGCGGGATGATGCTGGCCAGCCTGAGCAATGGATCAGCAGCCCATCCTCTCGCCTGTTCGGCTGAAACGAGGCCGTGGATCGCGTCGATACCCCACTTCTCGCTTTCCGGCAGAACGAGCGTCAGCACGCCGGTGGTGCGCATCCACAGCAGCGCGCGGCTGGGATCGGGCGCGGTTAGGAGCTTGCGCATCTCCGTCCAGATCCGTTCGGCCGACAAGCCTGTCACGCCTTCCTTCAACCGCGCACAGGCTTTCAACCCCTCGGCGTCGGGGCGGCCGGTGCCAAACCAAGCGAAGAAGCGGAAGAAGCGGAGAATGCGCAGATAATCCTCGCGGATGCGCTGTTCCGGCTCGCCGATAAAGCGGAGCAGGCGCTTGTCGAGATCTGCCAATCCGCCAACGAGATCGATAACCGTGCCGTCGGCTTCGGCATAAAGGCCGTTGATCGTGAAATCGCGCCGTTCGGCATCCTTCTGCCAATCGCGGCCGAAGGCGACCTTGGCGTGGCGGCCGTCCGTTTCGATGTCGCTACGCAGCGTCGTGACCTCATAGGGCGTGCCGTCGGCAATTACGGTGATCGTGCCATGCTCGATGCCAGTCGGGATCGCACGCAACCCAGCCGCTTCCGCCCGGGCGATCGTCTGGGGCGGCAGAACGGTCGTGGCGATATCGACGTCCCCGGTCGGACGGCCAATCAGCGCATCGCGCACAGCACCGCCGGCGATCCGCGCTTCTTCGCCGTCAGCCTTCAGGGCCGTCAAAAGGCGCTGCAAGCCCGGAGCTTCGAGGAACGGGGCGCGGCCAGCGATAGTTGTGGTCAAGCGTAGAGCCTTTCGTAAAGCGTGCGGATGACGCCAGCGGTCACACCCCAGATATAGTGGTCGCCATACGGCATCTCGTAGAAGAAGCGTTCGTGCTTCTCCCACATGCGACTGCCCCGGGCGTGGTTAGCGGGGTCCATGAGGAAAGCGAGCGGCACTTCGAAGGCCGCGTCCACCTCATCGGGATTGATGGAAAGCTGAAAACCCGGCTTGATGATGCCGAGCACGGGCGCGATGCGAAAG
The DNA here is from genome assembly GCF_032053605.1 of Tianweitania sp. NCBI lineage: Bacteria > Pseudomonadati > Pseudomonadota > Alphaproteobacteria > Hyphomicrobiales > Phyllobacteriaceae > Tianweitania > Tianweitania sp. The sequence goes on along the minus strand of NZ_DAMBUH010000082.1, from coordinate 2,095 downwards.
CCGCTGCCGGTGGAATAATCGGGCAAACGGCCGAGCACCTCGATACGGCTACGATCAAGCCCGATTTCTTCTTCCGTTTCGCGCAAGGCAGCCGCCTCAGGCGAACTGTCTTCGGGATCGATCCGCCCGCCCGGAAAGGCGATTTGGCCGGCATGATTACGCAGGCGATCCGTGCGCTTGGTCAGGATCAGCGAAGCACCGTCGGGGTAATCGACCGCCGCGATCATCACGGCGGCAGCCCGCAGACCCGGACGCACGACGAGGTCGCGAAAATCCGGGTTAAGTTGGTGGTCGCCATAGAAGTCGGCTTCCGGCGGCTCGCGCTCGATCAGGGCGCGGCGGCGGAAATCCTGCGCGCTGTACAAGGCCGGCGCTTCCACAACGCTCATGCCTCGGCAACCAGCCTGTCGAGTTGCGCGACGGGCATCACGGGAAAGACGGCACCCTTCGAGCGCAAAGCGAACATCGGCTCGCCATCGATGGTGATCTCTTCGCCAAGTTCGGCAAGCTCATACATCACCGGCCGCGCCACCAGCGCTTCGAGCCGGCCGCGCACATGAAGATACGGCTTCAGCCCGCCGGTTTCCGGCTCGTCGACGAAGCGAATCAGGTGGTCCGGCCCGGCTTCAACGACATCGCCGACATTGGTGCGGAAGGTGAGAACGCGCTCTTCGCCCTCGCCGCTGGCATCGACCTCGACCGCCACGAAAGGCGCATCCTCGACCCGGATGCCGACCTTCTCGACGGGCGTGACGAGATAGGTCTTGCCGTCCTCGTCCCGGCGCAACACGCTGGAAAAAAGCTGCACCAGCGGCATGCGGCCGATCGGCGTGCCGAAATAGAACCAGGTGCCGTCGCGCTTGATCTCCATATCGAGATGGCCGCAAAAGTCAGGGTTCCACTTGTCGACGGGCGGAAGCCCCTTGTTTGCGCGAGCGGCGCGGCCGATAAGCGCCTCAAGTCCGGCAGTGTCGCCGGCTTTCGCAAGGCCTGCCGCAGCGTTAGTGGTCGGGTCTGTCATGAGTCACGAAATAGTCACTGTTGTTTTGCTTGTCAGCACCTGTGACCCATTTAAGGTCAGGCGGACGCGCTTCCAGCCCGTTCACCATCGCCGCTTACCCCGCGGATCGATTGGACTGCCCGCCGCCAACAGGAAGGACGTCTCGGCATGAGCGTAATCACCAGCAATCTGGCAGCAGGCGAAACCAAGCCCAGCGATGCGGACATGGTGGCTCAGGCTGAAGCCGCGCTGAAGCAAATCGCCGCCGTCCGCGAAGCCCTGGGCCAGGTCATCTTCGGTCAGGAAAGCGTAATCGAAAAGACGATCGTCGCCGTGCTTGCAGGCGGTCATGCGCTGCTGGTTGGCGTGCCCGGTCTGGCGAAAACCAAGCTCGTCGTGACGCTTGGCCAAGTGCTTGGCCTCCAATCCAACCGCATCCAGTTTACGCCCGACCTCATGCCGTCCGATATTCTCGGCTCCGAGGTGATGGAGCAGGACGACACCGGCCGCCGCGCCTTCCGCTTCATTCCCGGTCCGATCTTCGCGCAATTGCTTATGGCCGACGAGATCAACCGCGCGAGCCCGCGCACGCAGTCCGCCCTTCTGCAGTCCATGCAGGAATATCATGTGACGGTCGCCGGCCAGCGTCACGATCTGCCGGCGCCCTTCCATGTGCTGGCGACGCAGAACCCGCTGGAACAGGAAGGCACCTATCCCCTTCCGGAAGCCCAGCTCGATCGCTTCCTGATGCAGATCGACATTCTTTATCCCGAACTCGAAGCCGAGCGCCGCATCCTCACCGAAACGACCAGCGGCAGTGAAGCGCAGATTTCCGCCGTGCTCGACCCGCAGCAACTCCAAGCCATTCAGCTTCTGGTGCGCCGTATGCCGATGCCCGAAAGCGTGGTGGATGCCATTCTGACGCTGGTACGCTCGGCGCGTCCCGGCCAAGGCAACAATGAGACCGACAAGCACGTCGCATGGGGTCCCGGCCCGCGTGCTTCGCAAGCGCTGACTCTCTGCGCCCGCGCCCGCGCGCTTTATGATGGCCGTCTGGCGCCTTCGATCGACGATGTGCGCGCGCTGGCCGAGCCC
>NZ_DAMBUH010000081.1:14834-16063 GCF_032053605.1 Tianweitania sp. | reverse complement strand
GTTATAACCGTAGATGCCGGCCTCGTCCTCCAGCACCGGCATCAGGCCCTGTTCGGCATTCTGCTTTTCCACCAGGTCCTCGCCTTCGGAACCCGTAACCTGACGCGACATGAAGATCTTGAGGCCGGTCGACAGCGAGTTGAACTCCATGGCGTATTCCGGACCGAGCAGTTCGAGCTGAATACGCAAACCGGCGCCGACATAGGCCCAGGAGGTCGAAGCTTCCACCATCAATTCGTTGCCGTCCTCGTCCTCGAAGGTCAGCGTGCCCCTGGCGAAATCCTCGGACGGGCGGTTGCGGTAGTCGACGCCGAAGCGCTCGCGCAGCTGGTCGGCATAATGAGGTCGCGTCCATTTGAGGTTGGCGACCTGGCCGTTGGCGCTTTTCAACGTCAGCGTGGAGCGCGGTGCGCCGGGGGCCGTCAGCAGATGGCGGCCGACTTCGACGGAATGGCACATCATATCAGACAAAACGCCGCCGCCCTGTTTGTCGCCCTGCCAGAACCAAGGCTCGTGCGGGCCGGAATGTTCTTCCGCCGCACGCGCCAGATAAGGACGGCCGGTGGCCGAGGCAGCACGGCGCCAGATGATCTCCTTGCCGCGCAGAACGGGCGTGCAGAAGACCTGGTTTTCGAGATAGCCGTGATTGAGCCCGGCCTCCTCGGCCAGCCGCAGCATTTCGCGCGCTTCCCTCACTGTGCGGGCCAGCGGCTTCTCGCAGGCGACGGCAAAGACTTTCGAGCGGCCAGCGGTGACTTCGGCATGAAGCACGCGCATCACATCGAGGCGGGTGTAGTTCGGCGACAGGATCCAGATCGCATCGACATCATCGGCCTGGAACAGAGATTCCAGGCTGTCATGGGCGCGACAAGTGCCCAGGCCGAGTTCGTCGATCGCCTTGACCATACGCTCACGATTGTCCGCGCTGCGGCTGTAAACGCCGGTGACGTCGACATTGCGCACGCCGACCATCGCCTTGAGGTGGAAATGCGCGATGAAGCCCGTGCCGACGAAACCGACACGCAAACGGGGCTTCGGCAGGTCGGTCATGATCAGGCGCTCCTCAACTGAACCAGCGGGCGGGGTGCGGCGGTGGAGCCGCGGATTTGCAGGGTGGTCGGCAGGATAAACGGGGCCTTGGGAGCACCCTTGCCATCCAGAATGTCGAGCAGCACGGTCATGGCGGCGCGGCCGACTTCGGCGCGGGGCTGGCTGATCGTGGTGAGCGG
>NZ_DAMBUH010000081.1:0-14824 GCF_032053605.1 Tianweitania sp. | reverse complement strand
AAGCCGACCACCGAGAGGTCGACGGGAACGGACAGGCCAAGCTCATGCGCGGCGGCGATGGTGCCGAAGGCCATTTCATCGTTTGCGGCAAAGATCGCGGTAGGTGGCTGCGGCAGGCCCATTAGGGTGCGGCACAGGCGCTTGCCGGAGCCGAGCAGATAATCGCCGCGCTGTTCGTAGTCGGTTGGCACAGACAGGCCGGCGGTCTGCATCGCGTCACGAAAACCGGCGAGGCGCAGTTCGGACATCTGCTCGGGCAGTGGCCCGGCGATGTGGGCAATGCGTGTGTGGCCGAGTCTGATCAGGTGCTGCACGGCATCGCGGGCGGCAGCGCGGTTGTCGATCTGGATATGCGGCAGGCCGGATTTGTCGATCATTTCCAGCGCGACAACCACCGGCAGGTTTTCGGGAAGGCCTTCGCTGTAGCGACCGGCTTGCGGCAGCTGCCCGGTGATCAAGACCATTCCGTCGGCCTGGCCGTCGCGCAGCATGTCGAAGAAGCCGGTTTCGCGTTCCGGGTCGTTTTCAGTATTGCCCATAAGAACGGCATAGCCAGCCTCGCGCGCGGCGGCTTCCACGCCTTTCAGGACGTCGAGATAAAAGGGATTGCCGACATCGCGCACCACCATCAGCACGGCCTTGGAGCGGCGGGTGCGCAGGTTGCGGGCGCTGACATTGGGACGGTAATTCAGCGCGGCGGCTTCATCGCGGATGCGCGAGCGTGTGGGTTCGGCGACCAAGCCGCTGTCTGACAAAGCGCGCGACACGGTTGCCGGCGACACGCCGAGCTTGCGGGCGATGTCGATGATCTTGACGCGGCCGTTCATGCCCGGACCATCATGGGCAATCAGGCCCGCAGCGCCTTGCCCCGGCCATAAAACAGCATGAGCAGGAGAAGTGTGGCGCCGAACACCATCTGGCGGCCGGATTCATCGATGTTGACAGTGGTGAGAATGCTTTGCAGCACGGTCAGCAGGGTCGCGCCGGCCATCGTACCGGTATAACCGCCCTTGCCGCCCGACAAAGCCGTTCCACCGAACACCACGGCGATGATCGACGGCAGCATGTACTGCTCGCCGACATTGGCGAAAGACGACCCGGTATAACCGAGCAGACAGATGCCGGCGATCGCGGCGAACATGCCGGACAGAACGAACAAGAGGATGCGGGTGGTCTTCACCGGCATGCCGGCCATGAAAGCGGCCTGTTCGTTGGAGCCGATGGCATAGATGCGGTAGCCCAGCATGGTGCGGCCGAGCAAAAAGGCCATTGCCAGGCCGATCACGATCCACAGCCAGATAATGCCGGGCAGGCCGAGGAAGACAGGCTGCGTCACGAATTGCGACAGGCCTGGCGCGGCACGTCCCGACGGGATGCCGTTGCGGATCACGACCAGCAGGCCCTGCAACACGCCGAGCATGCCAAGCGTCATCACCAAGGGGGGAATGCGCAGAAGCGTGACGCCGATGCCGTTAATGGCGCCGACAATCGCGCCAGCCGCAAGACAGCCGAGAATGGCGAGAACGATGCCTGAGTTCTCGCCACCCATCAGGTTGCCGGCGATGATGGCGGCAAGCGAAACCACGCCACCAACGGAGAGGTCAATGCCTTCGCGTCCGCCAAGAATCACAAGGTTCTGCCCGGCCGCGACGATGCCCATGAGGGCCGCCACGATCAGGAGGCGCAGGATTTGCTGGCCGGAGGCAAAGCCGGGCGAGAGGTATTCGCCGAGCAGCAGCAGAGCGATGATCAGGGCGATTGCGATCAGCAGCGGCGCTTTAAGGATGTCCATGAAGGAGAAGCGCTTGGTCGCAGTCGGTTCAACGGTGCTCATCGACGCGCCCTCCGTCCCACGAGGATGCCGGCCATCAGCGCCACGAGAATGGCGACGCCCTGTACGAGGTTCTGCCATTCGGACGGGGTGCCGACGAAGAAGACGAGCGAGCCGATCAGGCCGATGATCAGAGCGCCGATGATCGAACCTGTGACGGTGCCGAATCCACCTGCCAGCGCGGTGCCGCCAAGCACGACGGCCGCGACCGAGTTCAACGTCATCTTGCCGCCGACCAGCGGGTCGCCGCTGGCGGTGTCGCCGGTGATGCAAAAGGCGGCGAGTGCGGCGAACAGCCCGCAGAGCGCATAGCCTTGCAGGCGGATGCGGGTGACCGGAAGGCCGCTTTGATAGGCTGCCTGCTGATCGTCGCCGACGGATAGCAGGCGCACGGCGAGCTTGGTGCGGGCGAGTACCACTAGCAGAACAGCCAGGATGATGACCGCGTAAAGCACGAAGGGGATGTCGAGGATGCGACCGCCATAGGTGCGCCAGAAGGCCGTCGGCGCGGGCGTGCCGGCGACTGGCATGACGTAGAGCGCCAGCCCAGTGAAGAAGATGGAGGTAGCGAAGGTCGCGACGATGGCTTGCAGGCGAAGTGCGGCCACCACGATGCCGTTGACGATGCCGCAGGCAAGTCCGACCGCGAGGCCGATGCCGAGACCGGTGATCACCGCACCCGTGCCGCCGCCGAGCGCGGTCATGGCCGTGATGATGGTGACGTTGACCAAAGAGACGATCGCGCCGGCCGAGAGGTCGATATCGCCGGCATAGATGACATAGGTTTGCGCCACCGCCAGCAGCATCAGCGCGAGATAGGTCTTCACCAAGCCAGTTATGCCGACAAAGGAGACGCTGCGCGGCTGGTAGATGCCGTTCAGTGCCAAAAGGGCGACGAGGATGATCAGCGCCGGCAGGAAGGGGAAGCGCTCGATGGCGCGCTTGAGGCCATGCGCTTGCCGTTTGGGCGGAGCAGCAACGAGATCGGTGGTCATGCTGCCTCTCCGGCTTCGTAAGCGGCCTGGTAAAGGTTGAAGCGCGTGCGCTGCTCGCCGGTCAGTTCGCGGGTGATTCTACCGCCGTTGAACACAAGAATGCGGTCGGCATTGCCCAACAGTTCCGCGTCTTCGGAAGAATAAAGCACGATCGCCATGCCTTCGGCGGCCAGCTTGCGGATCAGCTGGAACAGATCGGTTTTGGCTGAGAGATCGATACCCTTGGTGGGGTCGTCGAGCAGAAGCACGTCGGGACGGTCGATCAGCCAGCGCGCGATCACGATCTTCTGCTGGTTGCCGCCGGATAGCGAGCTGATCGGATGGTTGAAGGTCGCGAACTTGGTGCGCAGGGCTTCGAGTGCCGGCGCGGCCTTGGCCTTAAGTGCGGAAGGCGAGGCCAGCGCCAGGCGCTGCTTGACGGCATGGATCGGCGTGACGTTTTCCAGGATCGGCCGTCCGGAAATGACACCGTCCCGGCGGCGGTCGCCGGAAACATAAGCGATGCCCCGGCCGATCGTGGCGCGCGGGCTGGATGGGTTGAGCGTCACACCGTTGAGTTGAACGCTGCCAGAGCTCGGTAACGGCGCGCCGAACAGCGCGCGCAACACGGCCGACTGCCCTTGCCCGTGCAAGCCGCCGAGGCCGAGAATTTCCCCGGCCGCAACGTCGAACGCAACATCGCGGAAGCCGGCGCCGGACAGACCGCTCACTGCCAGCACGGTCTTGGCCGTGGCGGCAGCAGCGGTGGGCTGATGCGGTTCGGCTGCCGCAAGCGTTTCTTCGCCGCCCACCATTAGGCGGATGACCTCGGCAGGATCGGTCTCGGCGATGCGCTTGGTCGCGACCGTTTCGCCGTCGCGGATCACCGTGACGCGGTCGCCCAACGCAAAGATTTCGTCCATACGGTGCGAAATGAAGACGATGGAGCGGCCGTCATCCTTAAGACGTCGCAGGATTTCGAAGAAGCGATCGACCTGTGCACGGTCTAGCGCCGAGGTCGGTTCATCAAAGATCAGAACCGGGGCTTCCGAAGACAGCGCCTTCATGATTTCCACCAACTGCCGCTGGTCAGGACGCAGGGTTTCCACCGTGGCGTCGGCATGGAAATCGTCGCCGGTCACACCCTGAAACAGGTCAATGTAACGCTGCGCCTTGGCGTTCAGAGCCTTACGGTTCACGAACAGGCCGCCGGGCAGATCAGAAAGCAGGATGTTTTCGGCTACGCTGCGATGGGCTGCGAGGCTGAGTTCCTGATAGAAGATGCCGATGCCGAGTTTACGCGCGGCTTCCGGTCCCGACACGGTCATTGGCCGGCCTTCCAGCAGAAGCTGACCGCCATCGGGGCGCACGCTGCCTGCTACGATCTTGCACAGCGTGGACTTGCCTGACCCATTGGAGCCGATCAGCACATGCACCTCGCCGGCCTCGACTTCGAGATCGCCGCGACGCAGGGCCTTGGTGGCTCCATAGGTCTTGCTGACAGCTTTGGCGGCTAGTCTGGCCAAGGAAAAAGTCCTTCAATCCGCTCGGAATGAGACGTGCGGGGAGAACCGGCTCGCGAAAAAGCGAGCCGGCATTTTGCCGTTGATGGCAGTGCTTACTTGAACAGGGCTTCCGCGTCGGCGATCGAAAGCTGGTTCGTGTAGGAGTAATAGCCCGGCTTGCCTTCAAGCTGCTTGGCGGCATCGGCCAGGTTGGACGAGTCGATGAAGGGGATCTGCAGATACATGGCGTTTTTGTACTGCCCAGCCGTTGCCGGCTCCTTCAGTTCCTTGCCCTGCAGCATCAGCACGGCGACGTTGAGCGCCGAAGCCATGGTGCCGGGAGGGTTCACGGTCGCGCCCGAGTTCAGCTTGTCCTTGGTCCACAGGTCGATGAAGTCCTTGCGGATCTCGCCGGTGGCGGCGATCTGGTCGGTCTTCTTGGCATCCATGATGGACTTCCAGGCACCTGCCGCCATGCCGTCCTGCACGAGCACGCCGTTGATGTCGGGATAGGTCGCGAGCAGGTTCTGCATGGCCTGCTGGCCCTGGGCCTGGTCCCAGTTGGCGTTCACTTCATTAACGAGCTTGATGTCGGGGTGCTTGGCAAGCACTTCCTTGTAGCCGGACACGCGCAGCTCATTGGCAGGATGACCGGCGACGCCGTTGATGGCGACGATGTTGCCCTTGCCGTTCAGCGTCTTCACCAGCCACTCGGCACCGGCCGCGCCGTAGGCCTTATGGTCGATGCCGACATAAAGCGCGTCGGGCGACGAGACTTCAGCATCGGTCGCGACAACCAGAATGCCGGCTTCCTTGGCCTGCGCGAAAACCGGGTCGAAGGCCGTCGGGCTGTTCGGGTTGATGATGATGGCGTTGACGCCTTCGGAAATGAAGTTCCGGACATGGGCGATCTGGCCGGGCACGTCGACATTGGCGCTTTGCACGACAACCTCGACATTAACGCCCTTTTCCTTCCAGGCGGCGGCAGCGGCTTGCGCTTCCTCGATCATCTGGGTGCGCCATTCCGAACCGACCCAGCCGTTGGACAGGCCGATCTTGTAGTCTTCCGCCTGCGCCGCAAAGGCGGTGAGCGCGAGGGCAGCCACGGCGCCGAGCGCGCGTGTAACGGTCTTCTTCATTCTGTTCCTCCCAGGAGAATGCGTCGATAAGCTAACGATAAAGGCGAATGAAATCGATTTCAATCGGGCTTTTCATAGCAAAGACGTGAAGGTTGAACCACAGGCCGGCGGCCTCGTTGAATGTGCCGGAGCTTCATCATGCGCATCGCAACCTTCAACATCAACAACATCAACAAGCGGCTGGAGAACCTGCTTGAGTGGCTGGAAGAGACGCAGCCGGATGTCGTGTGCTTGCAGGAGCTGAAGGCCGAGCAGAAAGCGTTTCCGCTTCAGGCGATCGAGGCAGCCGGCTACGGCGCGGTGTGGAAGGGGCAGCGGACGTGGAACGGCGTTGCGATCCTGGCGCGCGACACGACGCCGGTTCTGACCCGCGACCAACTGCCGGGCGACAAGGACGACGCGCAAAGCCGCTACATCGAAGCAGCGGTGCGCGGCGTGCTGGTGGCGTCGATCTATGCACCGAACGGCAATCCGCAGCCGGGACCGAAATTCGACTACAAGCTCAAATGGCTGGAGCGGCTGCATCGCCATGCCACCACCTTGCGCAAATCCGGCGCGCCGGTGGTGCTAGCAGGCGACTATAACGTCGCGCCGACCGAGATCGACATCTACCCGACCAAGTCGTGGGACGATGATGCGCTGATCCAGCCGGAAAGCCGCGCGGCCTGGCGCAAGCTGGTCGGGCGCAGCTGGACGGATGCGCTGCGGGCGCTGCATCCCGACCAGCGCATCTATACGTTCTGGAGCTATCTGCGGAACCGCTACGAGCGTGATTCCGGTTTGCGGATCGACCACTTCCTGCTGACGCCGGACCTTGCCGAGCAGCTGGTGGATGCCGGTGTGGATCGCGAGGTGCGCGGGCGCCCTGAAGCCAGCGACCACGCGCCGGTCTGGATCGAGCTCGATCGCTGAACTTGCTTAAGCCGGCCGGTGTTCGGGGAAGTCGGTTTCGGACTTGGCTTCGCCGGCCGGCGTGCCGCGTCCTTCGGGTGCGCCACGTGTGGCATCCATGCCGGTGCCTGATCCGGTATCGGGATCGGCACCGGGGCGGCGGATATGGGGGGCAGCTTCGATGACCAGCGGCTTCAGCCCTTCGCCGCCGGCATCCAGGATCGCGAACAGCTTGGTGCGCATGCGTGGTTCCCAGAACTTGTTGATGTGGATCGCCACACCTTCCGGCCCGTCTTCCTTCGGCTGGCTTTCAAAGAAGGTCGCGATCTGGTTGGCCATATAGACCAGCTTCTGGTCGACGTTCATGGTTCAGGCTCGCACCAGTTCGGGCGCATCATCGGTGACGCGTTCGGGATGGGTGAAGACGTCATATTCATCACCGCGTACCAGCGCGATCAGCGTCAGCCCGGCATCTTCGGCGGTACGAATGGCAAGCGCGGTAGGCGCCGACACGGCGATGATGAAGGGCGCGCCGATGGCAGCGGTCTTCTGCACCAGTTCCACCGAAACCCGGCTTGTGACGACGACGGCACCGCTGCTGCCCGCGACCCCTTGCGCGGCCAGCGCGCCGGCCAGCTTGTCCAACGCATTGTGGCGGCCGACATCCTCGCGCGCGGCCAGAATGCCCCTGCCCGGCTGGAAGAAGCCGGCCGCGTGCACCGCGCCCGTCTTCTTATGCAATGCCTGATGTTCAGAAAGCGCGCGCACGGCGTCCGTAATTTGCTTCGGCGAAAGCTCAAGTGTGCCATGGGTACGCGGCACGCTGCGCATGGCTTCGTCGATGGATTCAATGCCGCACAAGCCGCAGCCGACCGGCCCAGCCAAACGCCGGCGTCGGGCCTGGAAGCGGGTGTTGGCCTGATCCTTCAGCCGAATCTGGATGTCGATGCCGGCGCCCGCATCCTCGACCTCGATGAAGTCGATCTCGTCCAGTTCCGCGATGATGCCTTCGGTCAGGCTGAACCCCCTGGCGAAATCCTCGAGGTCGGCCGGCGAGCCCATCATCACCGCATGGGTCGTGCCGGCGTAAGACAGCGCGATCGGCACCTCTTCCGGCACGAAGCGGTCGGCTTGAGTACTGCCATTGCTACGCTGCGCAAAACGGGAAACGCTGGTGATGGCGGGACGCGTCATTCCTACTCCGCTGCTTCCAGATGGCCGGCGATGCGGCGCGAGCGCCGCGCCTGCTCGTCATACTCGACCTGCCAATCGGACGGCCCGTTGGAGGGCGAGATCTGCACCGCCGTCACTTTGTATTCCGGGCAGTTGGTGGCCCAATCCGAATAATCGGTGGTGATCACATTGGCCTGCGTCGTGGGGTGGTGGAAGGTCGTGTAAACGACGCCCGGCGACACGCGCGTGGTGATGGTAGCGCGCAAAGTCGTGTCGCCCGAACGGCTCGACAGTTTCACCCAATCATTGTCGTGAATGCCGCGCTGCTCGGCGTCATGCGGATGGATTTCCAGCTTGTCTTCGGGATGCCAGACCACGTTATCCGTGCGCCGCGTCTGCGCGCCGACATTGTATTGCGAGAGAATGCGCCCCGTTGTGAGCAGCAGCGGGAAACGTGGACCGGTGCGCTCGTCGGTGGCGACATATTCGGTGCGGATGAACTTGCCCTTGCCGCGCACGAAGCCATCCACATGCATGATCGGCGAACCGACCGGGAAGTGCTCGTTGCAGGGCCACTGCACCGAACCGACCTGGTCAAGGTAGGGGTAGTTGACGCCGGCGAAGGACGGCGTGGTGATCGCGATCTCGTCCATGATCTCTGAGGGATGCGTGTAATCCCAATCGAGCCCCATGGCGCGCGCGAGGTTCTGCGTCACCTCCCAGTCGGCATACCCGTTTTTCGGCGTCATGACCTTGCGCACGCGGTTGATGCGGCGCTCGGCATTGGTGAAGGTGCCGTCCTTTTCCAGGAAGGTCGAGCCCGGCAGGAAGACATGGGCGTAATTGGCGGTCTCGTTGAGGAAGAGGTCCTGCACCACCACGCACTCCATGGCCGCTAGACCCGCCGCGACATGCTTGGTGTCGGGATCGGATTGCAGGATGTCCTCGCCCTGGATGTAGAGGCCCTTGAAGGAGCCTTCCACGGCGGCATCCAGCATGTTGGGGATGCGCAAGCCCGGTTCGGACGAGATCGTCACGCCCCACATCTTCTCGAACACGTCGCGCGCGGCTTCATCCGACACATGGCGGTAGCCCGGCAATTCATGCGGGAAGGAGCCCATGTCGCAGGAGCCCTGCACGTTGTTCTGACCGCGCAGCGGGTTCACGCCGACGCCGGGCCGGCCGATATTGCCGGTGACCATGGCGAGGTTGGCGATCGCCATCACCGTGGTCGAGCCCTGGCTGTGTTCGGTGACGCCGAGGCCGTAATAGATCGCGCCATTGCCACCGGTGGCGAACAGGCGCGCGGCGCGGCGGATCTCGTCGGCTGGCACGCCGGTGTAGTCTTCGGTGGCTTCCGGGCTGTGCCTGATATCAGACACGAACTCCGCCCAGTCCTCGAATTCCGACCAGTCGCAGCGGTCGCGGATGAAGCTTTCGTCCTGAAGCCCTTCGGTGACAATGACATGCGCCAACGCCGTCATGACGGCGACATTGGTGCCGGGCTTGAGCGCCAGATGGTGCGCGGCCTCGATATGCGGCGACTTCACGAGGTCTGTGCGACGCGGATCGATCACGATCAGCTGCGCGCCCTGCCGCAACCGCTTCTTCAACCGCGAGCCGAACACGGGGTGGCCGTCGGTGGGGTTAGCGCCGATCACCACGACAACGTCGCTATGTTCCACGGAATCGAAGTTTTGCGTTCCGGCCGAGGTGCCGAACGCTTGGCCAAGGCCGTAGCCGGTGGGCGAATGGCAGACCCGGGCGCAAGTATCGACATTGTTGTTGCCGAAGCCGGCACGGATCAGCTTCTGCACGAGGAAGGTTTCCTCATTGGTGCAGCGGGACGATGTGATGCCGCCAACGGAAGCGCGGCCATACTGATACTGCAGGCGGCGGAACTCGGATGCGGTATGGGCGAGCGCCTCTTCCCACGAGACTTCGCGCCAGAGATCGGTGATGTTTTCCCGGATCATTGGGTTGAGGATGCGGTCCTTGTGGGTGGAGTAACCGTAGGCGAAGCGACCCTTGACGCAGGAATGGCCGCGATTGGCCTGGCCTTCCTTCCACGGCACCATGCGGATCAGCTCTTCGCCGCGCATCTCCGCCTTGAAGGAGCAGCCAACGCCGCAATAGGCGCAGGTGGTGACGGCGGAATGTTCGGGCTGGCCGATTTCGATGACAGACTTTTCCGTCAGCGTCGCGGTCGGGCAGGCCTGAACGCAGGCGCCGCAGGATACGCATTCGGAATCGACAAAGAGCTCGTGCGCGCTCGGCGACACACGTGAATCAAAGCCACGGCCCTCTATGGTCAGCGCGAAGGTGCCCTGCACTTCCTGGCAGGCACGCACGCAGCGCGAGCAGACAATGCATTTCGAGGGATCATAGGTGAAGTACGGATTTGACTCATCCTTCGGCATCCACTTGGCGTTGATACCGCCGTCCTGCTTCACACGGACGTGGTTGTCGCCTTCATAGCCGTAGCGCACATCGCGCAAACCGACCGCGCCCGCCATATCCTGCAGCTCGCAATCGCCATTGGCCGCACAGGTCAAACAGTCGAGCGGGTGGTCGGAGATATAAAGCTCCATCACGCCCTTGCGTATGGTCTTCAGCCGATCGGTCTGGGTGTGGACGACCATGCCTTCCATCGCTGGCGTGGTGCAGGAGGCCGGCGTGCCGTTGCGGCCTTCCACTTCAACCAGGCACAAACGGCAGGAGCCGAACGCATCCACCATGTCGGTGGCGCAAAGCTTCGGCACCTGAATGCCGGCTTCCATGGACGCGCGCATCACCGAGGTGCCTTCCGGCACGGTGATCTCGCGGCCGTCGATGGTTAGCGTGATTGTCTTGTCGGACAGCGCGGCGGGCGTGCCGAAGTCGATTTCGTGGATCAGACCCATCGGAAAACCCTCCTCAAGCTTTCTCTGCCCGAACATGTGCAACGATCGCGTTGGCGTGCCCGTGGCCCAAGCCATGCTCGGCCTTCAGCCAATTAACGACGTCCATGTGCTTCTGCTCCGACCGCTCGCGCGCCAGCGACAGCCAATGATCGATCAGCTTGCCATAGGTCTTCTCGATCGACGGAAAGTAGGATGCCGGCCCCTTGACCTTCTCGGTGCTCATTCCGCTGCCTCCCGCATCGGTGTTGGCCCAAAGTCTTCCGGAAAATGGGTCAGCGCGCTCATCACGGGATAGGGCGTGAAGCCCCCCAACGCGCAGAGCGATCCAAACTTCATCGTGTTGCAAAGGTCTTCAACCAGCGCGAGGTTCCGTTCGGGCTCGATGCCAGCGCGCACTTTGTCGAGAACTTCCACACCGCGCGTGGAGCCGATGCGGCAGGGGGTGCACTTGCCGCAGCTTTCGACCGCGCAGAACTCCATGGCAAAGCGTGCCTGGTTCAGCATATCGGCGGTGTCGTCGAACACAACGATGCCGGCATGCCCAATCAGCCCGCCCTTGGCTGCAAAGGCCTCATAGTCGAATGGCGTGTCGAACAAGCTTTGCGGAAAATAGGCGCCGAGCGGACCGCCGACCTGCACTGCCTTGATCGGCCGGCCGGTTGCCGTGCCGCCCGCGATTTCGTTGACGATCTCGCCCAGTGTCAGACCGAAAGCGGCTTCGAACAGCCCGCCATAACGAACATTGCCGGCGATCTGGATGGGGATCGTGCCGCGCGAGCGGCCCATGCCGAAGTCGCGATAGAACGCCCCGCCCTTATCGAGGATGATCGGGACGGAGGCGAGCGAGATTAGGTTGTTGATGACCGTCGGCTTGCCGAACAAGCCCTGGATGGCCGGCAGTGGCGGCTTGGCGCGCACCACGCCGCGCTTGCCTTCGAGGCTGTTCAACAGCGCCGTTTCCTCACCGCAGACATAAGCGCCGGCGCCGACGCGGACTTCCATGTCGAATAGGTTGGACGAGCCCAGCACGTTCCAGCCGAGCAGGCCGGTCTTGCGCGCGATCAGGATCGCTTCGTTGAGAACCTTGATCGCTTCGGGATATTCGGAACGGATATAGACATAGCCATGCGTCGCACCGGTTGCGATGCCGGCGATGATCATGCCTTCGATCAGCACAAAGGGATCGCCTTCGAGGATCATCCGATCAGCAAACGTGCCGCTGTCGCCCTCGTCGCCATTGCACACGATGTATTTGTTGGTGGCCTTGGCATCATGCACGGTCTGCCACTTGATGCCGGTTGGAAAGCCCGCACCGCCCCGCCCGCGCAGGCCGGATTCGGTAACCTGCTTGACGATGTCGAGCGGCGTCATGGCGAGCGCATTGCGCAGGCCGGCCAGACCGCCATGCGCTTCATAGTCTTCCAGCGACAGCGGATCGATGATGCCGCAGCGCGCAAAGGTCAACCGCTGCTGACGTTTCAGGAAAGGGATCTGCTCGGGATCGCCAAGGGCAAGCGGATGATCGCCGCCTTGGAGGAAGCCGGCGGCAAAGAGCGTGTCGACATCTCTCGCAGTCACCGGCCCATAGGCGACCCGTTCACCGGCGGTTTCGACTTCAACCATCGGCTCCAGCCACGCCATGCCGCGCGAACCGTTACGGACAATGGCGATATCGAGACTTTTCGCGGCTGCCGTGTCACGGATTGCCTTCGCTACCTTGTCGGCGCCCAATGCCAGGGCAAAGGAGTCGCGGGGAATGTAGACGCGGATTGTCATGCACGCACCTCCGCCACGATCTCGCGGAGCTTATCGTCATCCAGCCTGCCGATCAGCTGACCGTCCAGCATCGCGGCCGGCGCGCACGCGCAGAGACCGAGGCAAAACACCGGCTCCAGCGTCACGGCATTGTCGGCCGACGTTTCGTGAAAATTCAGCCCGAGCAGTTCCATGGCACGCTCAGCCATGGCCTCGCCGCCCATGGCCTGACAGGCTTCGGCGCGGCAGATCTTGAGGACATGCCGCCCGGCCGGGTGTTTGCGGTAGTCATGGTAGAAGGTGATGACGCCGTGAACATCGGCGCGCGACAGGTTCAGCGCATCGGCAACCACCGGCACCGTCTCGTCCGGCACATAGCCGAACTCTTCCTGAATGCCGTGGAGGATGGGCAGCAGCGCGCCGTCCTGGCCTTTGAAAGCGTCGACCACATCGGCCACGCGCTGCCTTGTCTCGGTACCTGCCGCCTGCATCATGTGCAGGGCCCTCCCTGGATCCGTTTTCTAGCGAAGAAACAGATCAGCCGGCTTTATTCAATAAGCCGCTCCCGTTACGCGATAGAACAATTCTATCAGATGATCGGCAATTCCGCAGCCAGCAGCCGCGCTTCCTGCAACAAGGCGGCAACGAGCGGCGTGTGCGGTTCGCGCTTCGGCACCACCAGACCGATGCGGTGGCTGACATCGGGTTCGGTGATCGGAATGGCGCGCAGCGTCGATGACAGGCCAAGCAAGGCCAGATCGAACGGCATCACCGACGCCCATTTGCCGGTCAGCACATGCGAAAGAAGCGCGATAGTAGAGTTGGATTCCATCGTCGCGGACGGCTCGACGCCCGCTTCGGTCAGATGCTTGTTGATGATCCGGCGATTCTGCATTTCCGGCGTCATCAAACAAAGCGGCAGGGTTGCGACCTCGGCCCAGCTCACGCTGTCGCGATCGGCGAACATCGTGTTGAAGGCGGTGATGAGCTGGTAGCGCTCGGAATAAAGCGGCAGCGTGGAGACGCGGCCGAGCGGCTCGTTGTCGACGTATGTCAGGCCGGCATCGGCTTCGAGATGGTCGAGATCGGCCAGCACCTCGACCGATGTGCGCGACAGGATGGAAAAGGTGACGTGGGGATGGCGCTCGCGAAACGGGGTCGTCAGCCGCGCCACCATGGCCAAAGCCGTGGGGATCGCCGAAATGCGCAGATGACCGGACAGGCCGCGTCTGGCCGCCCGCATTTCCTCGCGCATGGTGCGGGCGTCACCCACGATGCGGCGGGCCCAATCCAGCACGCGCTCGCCTTCCGGCGTCAGACCCTGGAAGCGCGAGCCGCGCTGCACCAGGCTGACGCCGAGCTGTTCTTCCAGCTGCTTGATCGCCGCCGACAGCGTGGGCTGCGTGACGCCCGCTTCTTCCGCCGCGCGGCCGAAATGCTGGTGCCGCGCCAGCGTGATGAAGAATTCGAGCTTGTCGATCATGCCCGGACCCTAGCGGCTCGAACCCGATCCGGCCAGCACGAGCCGCTTCCAGCGCGGCAATGTCGAGCTTGATCATCTGCTGCATCGCCGCCATGACCCGCGCCGCCCGTTCGCGATCCGAGCCGCTCATCAGGGGCAGCAGGTTCTCAGGCACGATCTGCCAGGCATAGCCGTATTTGTCGGTCACCCAGCCGCATTGCACTTCCTTGCCGCCATCAGCCGTCAGCTTGGTCCAGTATTCATCAATCTCGGTCTGGTCGGCGCAGAGAACCAGATGCGAGACAGTGAAGTTCGGTTTTTCCGGAACCGCGCCGCCATTTAGGCCGAAGAACTCCTTGCCATCGATCTCGAACCCGACGGTCAGAACATCGCCTTCATGCACATGCGGCTCTCCCCCGGCGGGCGCATAGGTGATCTCGCCGAGCCTGGCGTTGCGGAAAACGGAAACGTAGAATCTGGCGGCTTCCTCGGCTTGGGTCTCGAACCAGAGCCAGGTCGTGATCTTCTGCATGGTCTCCTCCTTTATTGTTCGCTGCACGAGGACGAACTGTGTCCGGCTTTTCCGACATCCTGCGCGCGCAAGGGCGAGCTTACTGCTTGCCGTGGGGAAAGGCAGGGACTACCTCCGGGTTTCAAGCGCCCGACCAAGCCAAGCCCGACCAAGGAACTCCCATGACACTGAAGCTCAAGATCATCATCGGCAGCACGCGTCCCTCCCGGCTCGGGCCGAAGGTTGCGCAATGGTTTGAAGGCGCGGCCCGCGAACACGGCAAGTTCGAGGTTGAACTGCTCGATCTCGCCACCTTTAACCTGCCGGTGTTCGACGAGCCGAAGCATCCGCGCATGCGCGATTACCAGCACGAGCACACCAAGACGTGGAGCGCGGCGATCGAGCCGGCTGACGCCTATGTGTTCGTGACGCCGGAATACAACTATTACCCGCCGTCCTCGCTGATCAACGCGCTCGATTACCTCGTGCTGGAATGGGCCCGTAAGCCGGCTGCCGTCGTGTCCTATGGCGGCATCTCCGGCGGGTTGCGCGCGACCGAAGCGCTGCGGCCGTTGCTTGCCACGCTCAACATGATGCCGATCCCGCAGGGCCTGCCCGTGCCGCTGTTCGGCACGATGATTGGCGAAGACGGCGTGTTCCGCCCCACCGACCCGGTCGCG
>NZ_DAMBUH010000080.1:11921-16127 GCF_032053605.1 Tianweitania sp. | reverse complement strand
TAAAGATGTGAAGCATTTCGGTCGCGCCGATTCCATCCAGCATCGGCTTGCCCGTCTTGCGCTGCCATTCCTCGAAGATCGGCGCTGGCAAGGTTTCACCGGCTGAAACCGCGATGCGAAGTGAGGACAGATCAGCGCCTTCTTCCATGCCCTTCAGCATGGCGCGATAGGCAGTTGGCGCGGTGAAGCTGATCGTCGCTTTGTATTTTTCGATGATCGCCATCATGTTCGGCGGCGTCGCGCTTTCCAGCAGGGTCGCCGCCGCGCCGAAGCGCAGCGGAAACACCGCGAGACCACCCAGACCGAAGGTGAAAGCGAGCGGCGGCGAGCCGACAAATACGTCCTGCGGCGTGACGCCGAGCACTTCCCTGGCATAGCCGTCGGCGATGATCAGGATATCGCGATGGAAGTGCATGGTGGCTTTCGGCACACCGGTGGTGCCTGAGGTGAAGCCCAGCAGCACGACATCATCGCTGCTGGTTTGCACGGCATCGAAATCCACGGGCTTGTCCAGGGCGGCGCGATCAAGCTCGGCGTCGTGATTGGCCGTGCCGTCAAAGCCGACGACGCGTTTCAGGAAAGCGCTGTCGCTCGCGCAGACTTCCATGTCTTCCATCAACCGGGTGTCGCAGAGAGCCAAGGTAATTTCAGCCTTGTCCACGATCTTGGATAGCTCGCCGGCGCGCAGCATGGGCATGGTGTTGACGACCACGGCGCCCGCCTTGGTTGCCGCCAGCCAGCAGGCGACCATGGCCGGATTGTTGGCCGAGCGGATCAGAACACGATTGCCGGGCTGAACGCCGAAGTCCTCGACCAGCGCGTGGGCCAGCCGGTTCGTCCAGTCGGACAGCTCCTTGTAGGTGCGCCGACGCCCATTACCGATCAGCGCCGTGCGATTGCCAAGACCGCGCTCAACAAGCCGGTCGGTGAGTTCCACAGCCGCGTTCAGGCGCTCCGGATAGTTGAAGCCATCAAGCAGAAGGTGCGGCCAGTCCTCCACCGGTGGAAGATTGTCGCGCGTAAACGTGTCGGTATGAGCCGAAACTCCAAGCATCACAGCAGTCCCCGAGCTGGATTGTCCAAGCATGCCGTCAGCTTCTTGTCGGGCGCGGTAGCGTGCCTGCGGCTGATCGGCGATACAGGGAGCGTGGCACGCTGTTCGAGATACTTCAAGCTTATAGTTTTTCGATTGCGGCCTGATGTCTTTCGGATAGGATCGGCTTCAACCGAGCCAGAGAACCGGAGCAACAAGCATGATCTTCCGCCATATCAGGGATTGGGACGACGCTTATGCCAACGGTCCCAACATACCCGGAGGCGACCGCTGGCCGGACGCCTGGGTCGAGCCCGCAGCGACGTTCCGGCGCAATCTGGAGCAGGCAGAACGGGCTGAGATCGACGTCGCCTATGGCTCCGGAGAACGCAACCGGCTCGATCTTTTTAAGCCCGAGGGCGAGCCGGTAGGGCTCGTGGTCTTCGTGCATGGCGGCTATTGGCGGGCGCTCGACAAGAGCTTCTGGTCGCATCTGGCAGGTGGAGCATTGGCGCATGGCTATGCCGTGGCCATGCCATCCTACACGCTATGCCCGACCAACAGCATCGCCGGCATTACCCGCGAGATTGCGGCGGCGATCACCCACGCTGCGGGACTCGTCCAAGGGCCAATCCGGCTCACCGGTCATTCTGCCGGGGGTCATCTCGTGGCGCGCATGGTCAGCGCGACATCGCCCCTTTCACAAGCGCTGCAGCAGCGCATTGCGCATACCGTGCCACTTTCCGGCCTTCATGATCTGCGGCCGCTGAGGCGCACGCAGATGAACGACGCGCTACGGCTCGACGAAGCAGAGGCGGCCAGCGAGAGCCCTGCCCTTCTGGCTCCCATCGAGGGTGCGCGCGTTACCTGCTGGGTAGGCGGCGGCGAGCGTGCGGAGTTCCTGCGGCAATCCGAACTGCTCGCCAATATCTGGGTCGGGCTCGGCGCACAGACCGCCTATGTGGCCGAACCGGACCGGCACCATTTCAACGTCATCGACGGCCTGGCCGATCCGGATCACCCGCTCACCCAAACGCTGCTCGGCTAGGCCGAGCGCGCAATCCACCGAAGAAGCTGCACCAGCCATTTTCGGCCGGGCGTGAACACGCTATGCACCCGCTGTGATCCGGCTGGTCCAGTTTTGACTGGAGCGGCAGCGGAGGCGTGATCGTCTCCGCATCCTTCAGAGGTACTGCATGACGATCGTTCCGCCCGCCGCAGCCCGACCGCAGCGGCTCATCGTCGGCATTTCCGGAGCATCCGGCATCATCTACGGTGTGCGCCTGCTCGAAGCGCTGCGGGAAGTGGGAATCGAAACGCATCTCGTGATGTCGCGATCGGCTGAAATCACGCTGGCACATGAGTCCGACCTCAAGATCGCCGATGTTCGCGCTCTTGCGAGCGTGGTTCATGCGCATGCCGACATTGCGGCGTCCATCGCCAGCGGCTCGTTTCGCACCATGGGCATGATCGTCGCGCCGTGCTCGGTGCGTTCGATGTCGGAGATCGCAACCGGCGTGACCTCGAACCTGCTGACCAGAGCGGCCGATGTCGTGCTCAAGGAGCGCCGCCGGCTCGTGCTGATGGTGCGCGAAACGCCCTTCCATACCGGGCATTTGCGAACCATGGTGGCCTTGTCGGAGATGGGCGCAATCATCGCGCCGCCGGTGCCGGCGCTTCATCCGCGCCCGCAGACCATCGAAGCGCTGGTCGACCATACGGTCGGCCGGGTGCTCGATCTGTTCGGCATCGAGACTGATCTTGTTAAGCGCTGGAAGGAAGCGGACTGAGGCGCTTACTTGCCGGGGATCAGTCCGGCCGGACGGAAGCGCAGGACGACGATCAGGATCACCCCCATCACCAGCAGCCGCATATGCGCGGCGCTGTCGATAAGATGCTGCTTCAAGGGTGAACCGTCCGCCATGCCTGACGTGACCAGGCTCATCAGGCTGTTGCCCCAGGGCTCGACCTGAACCCAAAGGTACCAGATCAGCATGCCGCCGAGCACTGCGCCCCAATTGTTGCCGGAGCCGCCGACAACGACCATCACCCAGATCAGGAAGGTGAAGCGCAGCGGCTGAAAGGCGCCGGGCGTTAGCTGGCTTTCCATTGTGGCGAGCATCGCGCCGGCGATGCCAAGCACGGCGCAGCCCAGCACGAAGACTTGGAGATGGCGGCGCGTGACGTCCTTGCCCATGGCTGATGCCGCGACTTCATTGTCACGGATCGCACGCATCATGCGGCCCCAAGGCGAATGAAGGGCTGCTTCCGACAGCCAGATCAGAAGGAGCAGTACGGCCAGGAAGAGCGCGGCGTAGCAAAGCTTCACGGCGACGGCTGAAGCCGAGACCGGATCGGCGCCGAACCATTGCACGACGGACAGGAAGTCGGGATTGGCGCGCAGATCGACTTCATAGGGAACGGGACGCGGAATATCGACGACGTTCTTGACGCCGCGCGCCAGCCAGTCCTCGTTCTTGAGCACGGCGATGACGATTTCCGCGATGCCCAGCGTGGCGATCGCCAGGTAGTCCGAGCGCAAACCGAGGGCGGTCTTGCCGATCAGCCAGCCAGCGCCGGCGGCCAAGAGAGCGCCAACGGGCCAGGACAACAGGATCGGGAGACCGAGACCGCCGAGATTGCCTTGCACGGCGGGATTGATGGCTTCTACGGCGTCGACTGCTGGATCGAGCAAGTAGCGGTAGAGGATAAAGCCGCCAGCCAGAAGAGCAGCGACTGCAAGTCCTCGTGTTTTGCCTCGATCCATCCGGCGATAGATCAAGGCCGCAAGAGCGATCACGAGCGCGCCGAAGGCTAACGCGCCGAAGATGCGCAAGCCGCCGGCGTCCCACGCACCCGGCACGGGATCGAGCCCGACCAGCACGGCGGCGAGCGCGCCAAGTGCCACGAAGCCCATCGTTCCGACATTATACAGGCCAGCATAGCCCCACTGGATGTTGACGCCGAGCGCCATGACAGCGGAGATCAGACCCATATTGACGATGGCGAGGGCCGAGTTCCAGCTCTGAGTGAAGCCGGTCAGCACGATCAGGGCTGCCATGGCGCCGAACATGAGCAGGTTGCGCTGGGTTCCCGTCATCGCACTCACGCCGCTTTGCCCTTGAAGAGACCGGACGGCTTGAACAGCAGAACCAGCACGAGAACCGAGAAGG
>NZ_DAMBUH010000080.1:0-11911 GCF_032053605.1 Tianweitania sp. | reverse complement strand
TGTAGTCGGTGGTCAGAAGCTGCAGCAGCCCATCAGGCTGCCAGTCGGCTGGCAGGAGGTAGGTCGCCACCTTGCGGAAGCTGTAGGTGACGGCGACTTCCGAGAACGCCACCACGAAACCGCCCGCGATCGCGCCGAGCGGGTTGCCCAGACCGCCCACCACAGCGGCGGCAAAGATCGGCAGCAGCAGCTGGAAGTATGTGAACGGGCGGAAGGACTTGTCGAGGCCGTAAAGAACGCCGGCAATCGTTGCCAGAGCGGCGGCCAGGATCCAGGTAATGGCGACGACGCGCTCGGGATTGATGCCGGACAGCAGCGCAAGGTTTTCGTTGTCGGAAAAGGCGCGCATGGATTTACCGGTGCGGGTCTTCTCCAGAAACCAGTAGAGCCAGGCAACCACGACGACGGCGGCAATCAGCGAGATCACCTGCGATACGCGCAACGCGATCGGTTCCGCCAGGCCGGTCCATGTCTTGAACTGGGCGGCGGTGAAGACAAAGCGTGCGCCGTCGGCAAACTGGCGATCGTCAACGCCGATGATCATGCGCACCACGCCGTTCATCACGAACATGACGCCAAGCGACACCATGACGAGGATGATCGACGGCACCTTGTTGCGGCGGTAATGACGATACACCAGCCGATCCGTGCCCAGCACAAAGGCAGCAGTCGCGATGATGCCGATAGGCAGCGCGATCAAGGCGGTGGGCAGCGGGCCGAAGCTGATGCCGATGGACTGCAGCAGCCAGGTCATAAGGATCGTGGCCATGGTGCCGAAGGCCATCGTGTCGCCATGCGCGAAGTTGGAAAAGCGCATGATGCCGTAGATCAGCGTCGCGCCGAGCGCACCCAGCGCCAGCTGCGCGCCGTAGGTCGCTCCGGGAAGAAGCACATAATTGGTGAACGCGACCAGCGCGTTGGCGGCATCCATTTGCGTCAGCCTCCGAGGAAGGTGCGGCGCACCTCGGGATTGTCGAGGAGCTCGCGCCCTGATCCGGTAAAGCGGTTGCCGCCCTGCACCAGCACATAGCCGCGATCGGCGATCTCAAGCGCCTGGCGGGCGTTCTGCTCGACCATGAGAATGGTAATGCCGGTGCGCGCCACGTCGATGATGCGGTCGAACAACTCGTCCATGACGATCGGGCTGACACCGGCCGTCGGTTCGTCGAGCATCAGCACCTGCGGCTCCGTCATGAGCGCCCGGCCCACGGCGACCTGCTGACGTTGACCGCCGGAGAGCTCGCCCGCCGGTTGGCGCCGCTTTTCGCGCAGGATCGGGAACAGGTCATAGACTTGCTCCATCGTTTTGCGGATATCATCGCGGCGCAGGAAGGCGCCCATCTCCAGGTTTTCTTCCACCGTCATGGAGGTGAAGACATTGTGGGTTTGCGGCACGAAGCCCATGCCCTTGGCGACACGCTGTTGCGGCTGAAGCGCTGTGATGTCCTCGCCGCCGAGCCGCACCGAACCGGAGCGCAGCGGCAGCATGCCGAACAGCGCCTTCATGGCCGTGGACTTGCCCGCTCCGTTAGGGCCGACGATGACCGCGATCTCGCCCTTAGCGGCCGTGATGGTGCAGCCCTTCAGGATGTCGGCGGCACCGTAGCCGCCGGTCATTGCCTCGCCGATCAGATACGGCTCGGCCTCTGTTGTGTCGGGGCTCATAGTGTAAGTGCTGCCGTTTCAGGCTGCGCAAGTGCCCGGTTCTTCAACCCCGTGCCGAGATAGGCTTCGATCACCTGCTCGTTGCGGATGATCTCGTCTGGCGCGCCCGTCGCCAGGACCTTGCCCTGCGCCATCACGATCACCGAATGACAAAGACGGGCGATGAAATCCATATCGTGCTCAATCACGCAGAAAGTGTAGCCGCGTTCCTTGTTCAAGCGCACGATCGCCTCGCCGATCGTCTTCAGCAGTGTACGATTGACGCCGGCGCCGACCTCATCGAGGAACACGATCTTGGCATCGACCATCATGGTGCGGCCGAGTTCAACGAGCTTCTTTTGCCCGCCGGACAGGTTTCCCGCCTTCTCATCGCGCAGGTGAGACAAAGTGAGGAAGTCCAGCACGTCCTCCGCCTTTTCGCGCAGGCGGCGCTCTTCCTGCGCGATGGCGCCGCGGCGAAACCAGGCATTCCAAAGCGTTTCGCCTTGCTGGTTCCCCGGCACCATCATCAGGTTTTCGAGCACTGTCATGGAGCTGAATTCATGCGCAATCTGGAATGTGCGCAGCAGCCCCTTGGAGAAAAGCACATGCGGCGGTAGCCCGGTGATGTCTTCACCGGCCATGGTCACGCGTCCCGACGTCGGCTGGTGCACGCCGGCAATCAGGTTGAAGAGCGTCGACTTGCCTGCCCCGTTCGGCCCGATCAAACCGGTGATCTCGCCTTGAGGGATCTCCAGCGACACGCCGTCCACGGCATGGAAGCCGCCGAAGCGTTTGACCATATCCTGGACGACGATCATCCAGTCTCCCAATCTTGGTAAAGCGATGCCGAGGCGCAGCTTGGCATAGAGATAAAGGCGATGCCGGACCAGTCTTCAGGACCGACCGGCATCGCGTTCTGGTTCAGATCTTAGTGGAACTTGACGGTCTTGACCGCTCCGCCTTCGATCTCCTGCTCACGGAACGCGCCTGCGCTTTCACCCGGCTCGATCAGCTCTACAGCGGACGCGCCGACATAATCGATGTCGCCGCCATCTTTCAGGATCTGCAGCGCCTTGGCCAGCTCACCCGGGTAGATCTTTTCGCCCGGTGCATTGGCAACGTCCATGATCTTGGACTTGTAGTCGGCCGAAGCCGAAGACTTGGCAGCCTGCATGGCAAGCAGCATGAGCGCGGTGGCGTCATAGGTTTCCGGAACGAAGGTCGCCGACCCGGCAATCCCGGCCTTTTCCGTCATTTCCATCAGCTTGGCCGCGCCGGGGCTGTCCGTACCGGGCAGGTTGCCGAAGGCGCCATCAAGCTGCGTGCCGAAACGCTTGACGAGGCTCGCGCCCCACATGCCATTCGGAAACGCGAACTTGGAAAAGGCGCCGGTATCAAGAACCGTCTGCACGATGCCGGCACCACCCTGATCCGCATATCCAGCGATAACCAGGGCGTCGCCGCCGGCCGAGGCGAGCGAGCCCACTTCTGCCGAATAATCGCCCTTGCCGTCTTCATGTGGGGCGCTCAGCGTCACCTTGCCGCCGAGCTTCTCGAAGGCGGTCTGTACGGATGAAGCAACGCCCTTGCCGTAATCGTTGTTGGTGTAGGAAATCGCCACGCTCTTGATGCCGCGGTCCCACATGATCTGCGCCAGCACTTCGCCTTCGCGTGCATCCGACGGAGCCGTGCGGAAGAACAGACCCTTGTCTTCCAGCGTCGAAAGCGCGGGCGAAGTGGCGGACGGCGAAATCAACACGATGCCGTTGGGCACAGCGACATTGGTAAGAACGGCGGTTGCTGCACCCGAGCAGCTCGGCCCGATGATACCAGCCACCTTGTCGCCCGTGATCAGCCGTTCGGCCGCCGCTGTCGCCGCACCGGCATCGATGCAGGTCTCGTCGGAGCGCACTGCCGTAATCTTGGCGCCATCAAGGAACAGGCCGGAATCGTTGACTTCCTTGATCACGAGTTCGGCCGCCTGCGCCATCGGCGGAGTCAGCGTCTCGATCGGGCCGGTGAAGCCCATTTCGATACCGATCTTGACGTCTTCAGCCTTGGCCGCCGTCGCCAGCACCAGAAGCGATGCTGAAACGAGTAGAAACTTCTTCATACCATTCTCCCTGTCACCCGATCGTTCCCCGATGGTATTCCACCGATGCGTCCAGCCCTTGTGAGCCGACGTCGAACTTCGCGGGTTACAAGGCAGTATTCCGGCTTGTTTTTCCAGAGGCCATTGTGCCGCTTCACCGGAAACGACACAATTTTCATGGTTCAGCACGCTGCCGAGCCACAAGGCAGCGCCGGCGCGTCCGGCGGCGGGGATAGCTAGGCTTTCGACACCAAAGCCAGTGCACGCACGGGACTGCCTGTGCCTCCAACGATTTTCAGCGGCGCCACGATGAGGATCGCGCCCTTGGGCGGGAGCTTGTCGAGGTTCACAAGGCTGGCGAGGCCGTATTTGTTGTTCTTGTGCAGCAGGTTGTGCGCAGGAAATGGCGGTTCGAAGCCGCCGGCACCACCGGCATCCGTGCCGATGCATTGCGTACCCCAGCCGATCGCGCCGCGTTGCAGAATATAGTCGATGCAGTCGGGCGATGGTCCGGGTGAATGGGGGCCGTTCTCGTCGGCGTTCAGGAAGCTGTCCTCGGAGCCGTTGCGCTTGTCCCAGTCTGTGCGCATCACGACCCATTCGCCCGAATTGATCGCGCCATGTTCGGCTTCCCACGCCTTGACGCCGTCGGCCGTCAACAGGAAGTCGGGGTTCTCCGCCGTTTGCGCCGAGCAATCGATGACGTTGACGGGCGCAACGAAGTTCTTGACCGGGATCGTGTCGGTAAAGCCGTCTGAATAGTCTTTGCCGGTGATCCAGTGGTGCGGCGCATCGAAATGGGTGCCGGAATGTTCGCCGACCTTGAGCCAGTTCCAGGCCCAGAATGGCCCGTCCTGATCATATTCGGAAATGCGGTGGATCTCGATCTGCGGCGTGTCCTTGGCGAACTCCGGCGGCAGTTTCAAAAGCGGCGTGTCCGGGCCGAGCGGGGCGGTGAGATCGACAACGTCGATGCCGCCTGTTCCCAGCAGATCCGCGAGTTGCCCCAGAGTCGTCGCAGTCGTCATTGGTCGAGCCTCCTCAATCAGGCGCAATGGCCATTGTCCGCGACCCGCATCTCATTGACGGAATGGTGCCGCTTGTTCCCGGGAGAAAGTCTAGGCATAAAAATATGCGTCTGCAAACATCCTTGTTGCGGTGCCAGCATCAAAGACAAAATGTAAGCAGGTTGATCTGGCTGTGCTGGAACGGCTAAGCCAGCGCTCGGCATTATGCCTCACAGGCACAAAGCACAGCGGTAGCAACAAGGGAAACAAGCAAGTTGACCGCGGATCAGACCACGAGGGATCATTGGCTGGATGGCGAAACCAAGATCGCCGATGCGCCCGACAATCATGGCGACGAGACGCATCTGTGGCTGCGTTTGCTGACCTGCACGACGTTGATCGAAACCGAGATTCGACGCGGGTTGCGGGAGGAGTTCGATTTCACCCTTCCGCGTTTCGATCTGCTGGCTCAGCTGGAGCGCGCCGAAAACGGCATGGTACTCGGCGAAATCTCCAAGCGGATGATGGTGTCGGCAGGCAATCTCACCGCCCTTGTAGAGCGGCTGGTGGAAAGCGGCCACATCACGCGCACGACCTCGCCTTCCGACCGTCGCGTGCAGATCGTCACGCTCACGCCTTTTGGGCGCAGCGCCTTTGGTGAGATGGCCGAACGCCATCGCGCGTGGTTAAACAACCTGTTCTCGGGCGTAGCTGCAGACGAACGGGACACGCTCCTGGCCTCTCTCGCCAAGCTCAAAATCTCCGTTCGGGAAGGCTTGGCACAAGAGCGCTAGGCACTTGAGTTGACGCTGAACGTCGCTGTTACAATCGCCAACAGTTAGAAACTTTAAGCTTGAAACTTCTTTCGAAGAGGTCCACCTTCGTGGTGCCTTGGATGGTCCACTTTGCGCGGATCGAAGCGAAGGAAGAAGCATATGCGGATCGTTTGCATCGGCGGGGGCGCTGCCGGCCTGTATTTTGCGCTGCTGATGAAGCGGCAGCATCCTGCACATGAGATCACCGTGATCGAGCGCAACAAGCCGTTCGACACTTTCGGCTGGGGCATCGTTTTTTCTGACGCCACCATGCAGTCCATGCGGCAATGGGATCCGCAAACGGCGCAGGTGATCGAAGACAGCTTCAACCACTGGGATGACATCGAGCTTCTGTTCAAGGGCCGGCGCATCCGCACAACTGGGCATGGCTTTGTCGGCATCGGCCGCAAGAAGATGCTGAACATCCTTCAGGATCGCTGCATCGAGCTTGGCGTGGAACTGCAGTTCGAGCGGGAAGTCGATTCCGACACCGAGTTTCCGGATGCCGATTTGATCATCGCCGCCGACGGCGTCAATTCGAAAATCCGCAGGAAGTACGAGACCGTCTTCAAGCCCGACCTTCTTGTGCGGCCGAACCGCTTCATCTGGCTGGGCACCAACAAGCGCTACGACGCCTTCACCTTCGATTTCCGTCGTACGGAGCATGGCTGGTTCCAGGCGCATATCTACCGCTTCGACGAAAACACCTCGACCTTCATCGTTGAAACGACCGAGGAGACGTTCAAGGCGCATGGCCTCGATCAGATGGACCAGGATCAGTCCATCGCGTTTTGCGAGACCGTGTTTTCGGAAACGCTGGAAGGTCACAGCCTGCTAAGCAATGCGCGCCATCTGCGCGGTTCCGCCTGGCTGAACTTCAACCGCCTGATCTGCGAAAGCTGGAGCCTGCATAACGGCAACAGCCATGTCGTCCTGATGGGCGACAGCGCGCATACTGCGCATTTCGCGATCGGCTCCGGCACCAAGCTGGCGCTCGACGATGCCATTGAGCTGACCCGCCAGTTCGACCTTGCCGGCCATGAGGCCGAGAAGATCCCGGCCGTCCTCGACGCCTATGAAGACATCAGGCGCGTAGATGTGGCGCGTATCCAGAACGCCGCGCGCAATGCCATGGAATGGTTCGAGGTCGTCGGCGAACGCTATGCCGAGCATTTCGAGCCGGAGCAGTTCATGTATTCCATGCTGACGCGTTCGCAGCGCATCAGCCATGAAAACCTGCGGCTGCGCGATCCGGTCTGGCTGGAGGGCTATGAGCGTTGGTTTGCAGAGCGGGCCGGCGTCCAGCCGGGCGCGAACGGACAGGTGCCGCCACCGATGTTCACGCCCTATTCCATCAAAGACCTGACGTTGCACAACCGCATCGTCATGTCGCCTATGGCCATGTATTCGGCGACCGATGGCCTCGCCAACGACTTCCACCTCGTCCATCTCGGCTCGCGCGCCATGGGGGGAGCGGCGTTGATCTTCCCTGAAATGACCTGCGTGTCGCCCGATGGGCGTATCACGCCGGGCTGCCTCGGCATCTGGTCCGACGAGCAAGGTGCAGCGTTAAAGCGCCTCGTGGATTTCGTTCATACCCAAACGCCCGCCAAGATCGGCATCCAGCTCGGCCATGCCGGCCGCAAGGGTTCAACCAAATTGGCCTGGGAAGGGATCGACCAACCGGTTGAGGAAGGGGGCTGGGACCTGATTTCCGCATCCGCCCTGCCCTATAAGGCGGCTTCCCACACGCCCCGCGCCATGACCCGCGAGGATATGGATCGCGTCGTCGCCGACTTCGTTTCCGCAACGAAGCGGGCCGTAGCGGCCGGGTTCGACATGCTGGAACTGCATGCCGCGCACGGTTATCTCCTGTCGAGCTTCCTGTCGCCGCTGACCAACAAGCGCGAGGACGAGTATGGCGGCAGCGCAGAGAACCGCGCTCGCTACCCCCTGGAAGTGTTCAGAGCGGTGAAGGCGGCGTGGCCGGAAACCAAGCCGATCTCCGTGCGCTTGTCGGCACATGACTGGTATGAAGGCGGCAACACGCCGGCAGACGCAGCAGTCTTTGCGCAGATGTTCAAGGACGCCGGCGCCGACATGATCGACTGCTCGTCGGGTCAGGTCGTGAGCGAAGAAAAACCGGTTTACGGCCGTCTGTTCCAGACGCCGTTTTCCGACAAGATCCGCAACGAGATCGATGTGCCGACGATTGCGGTGGGCGCGATTTCGGAAGCAGACCACGCGAACTCAATCATCGCGGCGGGTCGTGCGGATCTCTGCGCGGTGGCGCGACCGCATCTGGCCGATCCGGCCTTCGTTCTGCATGAAGCGGCCAAGATCGGGTTTGAAGGCCAGCAATGGCCCAAGCAGTATCACTCCGGGCGTGCGCAGTATGTGACCAACCTGCAGCGCGCGGCAGCCGAGGCCAAGCGGTGAGCCGCCATGCAGTCGTAACCGGCGCCGGCAGCGGCATCGGCAGGGTCATTGCGCTGAAACTTGCCGAAACGGGCTATGCGGTGACTCTGGCCGGCCGTCGGTCCGAACCGCTACAAGCGGTTGCCTCGGAAATTGCAGGAAGCGGCGGCGGCAGCTTCGTTCTTGATGGCTTCGACGTCACAAACGAGGCCGCTGTGCAGGCTGGCGTTGCGCGTGCCGTAGCCGAGGCTGGACCGATCGCGGTGCTCGTCAACTGTGCCGGCGAAGCGCCATCGGCACCCTTCGAGAAGACGGGCTTGGACCTGTGGAACCGCGTCCTCGGCATCAATCTCACCGGCACCTTCCTGACCACGCAGGCCGCCCTGCCCTCGATCAAACAAGCCAGCAATGGCCGCATCGTCAACATTGCCAGCACGGCGGGCATGACCGGCTATCCCTACGTCTCCGCCTACTGCGCCTCAAAGCATGGCGTGATCGGACTGACCCGCGCCTTGGCCTTGGAGCTGGCGAAAACGGATGTGACGGTGAATGCGGTCTGCCCCGGCTTCACCGACACGCCGCTTTTGGATGGGGCGATTGACGTGATTACCGGCAAGACTGGGCGGACGGCGGATGAAGCCCGCGCCAGCCTGGCGCGCAGCAACCCACAGGGCCGATTGGTGACGCCGGAAGAGGTGGCGCATGCCGTGATGTGGCTGGTGTCGCCGGAAGCAGGCTCGATCACCGGACAGGCGATTGCGGTGGCCGGCGGCGAAGTGATGGCCGGGTAAGTTTAAGAACAAGGGCGCGGGACCGTATGTCTGTGCGGTCGATGCAGCCTGAGACGGAGGAAAACTGATGACCAACGCGATGCAGAACAAGCAGCGTCCGTTCAAGACCCACAAGGCCAGCCACTTCCTGTTCGAAACGGACGAGGACGGCCGCGTTGCCACCATCACGCTCAACAGGCCCGAGAAGAAGAACCCGCTCACTTTTGAAAGTTATGAGGAACTCGGCGACCTGTTCCGCTCGTTGCATCGCGCCAGCGATGTGCGTGTTGTGGTTCTGCGCGGGGCGAACAACAACTTCTCGTCAGGCGGCGATGTGTTCGACATCATCGAGCCCCTGACCACGATGAAGATGCCGGACCTTCTGGCCTTCACCCGCATGACCGGCGATCTCGTGCGCCAGATCCGTGCCTGCCCGCAGCCGGTTATCGCAGCGGTGGATGGGATCTGCGCCGGCGCTGGCGCGATCCTCGCCATGGCTTCGGATTACCGCTTGGCGACGCCGGAGGCGAAAACCGCTTTCCTGTTTACCCGCGTCGGTCTCGCCGGTGCAGATATGGGCGCTTGTGGCATTCTTCCGCGCATTATCGGCCAAGGGCGTGCCGCAGAACTGCTGTTTACCGGCCGCGTCCTCACAGCCGCCGAGGGCCATGCTTGGGGCTTCTACAACGCCCTGCACGAGCGTTCCTCCCTGATCGAGGAAGCGCAGCGCTTTGCGCGCATGTTGGCAGATGGGCCCTGGTTCGCGCATTCCATGACCAAGAAGATGCTCGATCAGGAATGGTCGATGGGCATTGATGAAATGCTGGAGTCGGAAGCGCAGGCGCAGGCAATCTGCATGGCGACAGGCGATTTTCGTCGTGCCTTCGAGGCGTTCGCGGGAAAAACGAAGCCGGCCTTCGAGGGCAACTGAGTCATGGCGGATCATTCTCATAGCCTCGCCCGAGCACCATCGCGCGATCACCTGGACTGGCCCTTCTTCGATCCGGAACATCGCGATCTCGCCGGCCGACTGGATGCCTTCATCGCACAAGGCGGTCTCGGCGCGATCGACCATGGCGATGCGGATGGTGCCTGCAAGGCACTGGTGCGGCGGCTAGGCGATGTGGGTTTTCTGCGCCACTGCGTGCCGGCGGCTTACGGCGGCGCAGCCGAGGTCATCGACAGCCGCGCCCTTTGCGTGATGCGCGAAACGCTGGCCTATGCCGACGGTCTGGCGGACTTCGCCTTCGCGATGCAGGGGCTCGGCACGGGTGCAATCAGCCTGTCCGGTTCGGACGCCATCAAGGACCACGTGCTGCCGCGTATCGCCAAGGGCGAATTGATCTCGGGTTTTGCTCTCACCGAGCCGGAAGCCGGTTCGGACGTCGCAGCCATGGCGACAACCGCTGAACGCGACGGCGATGATTACGTGCTGAATGGCGAGAAGATCTTCATCTCCAACGGCGGCATCGCCGATGTCTACACGGTCTTTGCCCGCACCGGCGAAGCACCGGGCACCCGCGGCATCTCGGCCTTCGTCGTCTTTGCCGATACGCCGGGCTTGGTCGTGGCTGAGCGGATCGAAACGATCGCGCCGCATCCCCTCGCGCGCATCTGGTTCGAGAACTGCCGGGTGCCGGCTGCACACCTGCTCGGCACGCCCGGCGAAGGCTTCAAGATCGCGATGCGCACGCTCGACATCTTTCGCCCCTCGGTCGCGGCAGCCGCACTTGGCTTCGCGCGTCGCGCGCTGGATGAAGCGGTCGCTCATGCCACATCGCGAAAGATGTTCGGCGCTACGCTCGGCGATCTTCCCACGGCGCAAAGTACCCTCGGCGACATGGCTACCGCCATCGATGCGGCATCGCTGCTAACCATCCGCACGGCTTGGCGCCGCGACGTGCAGAAGCTGCCGATCACGCGCGAAGCGGCCATGGCCAAGATGACTGCCACGGAGAACGCGCAATGGGTTATCGACCAGGCGCTGCAGTTGTTCGGCGGGCGCGGTGTGCGGGTCGGCGAGATTACCGAGCGGCTTTACCGCGAAATCCGCGCCCTCCGCATCTATGAAGGGGCCACCGAGGTTCAGAAGCTGATCATCGGCCGCGAATTGATGAAGGCGGCCCGCGCATGACCTGCACCCACACCAAACGACCGCTTGGCCGCTCCGCCGCGCAGCGACAACCAGTATCTGAATGGAGAAGGACATGAGCGTCACCGACCTGTCCGAACGGCCAAAGGCCACGCCGAACCGCATCCTCCAGCCTGAGGGTTGGGAGCGGCCACGCGGTTATTCCAACGGCATCGAAGCACGGGGTCGCATCGTGTTCGTTGGCGGCCAGATCGGCTGGACCGGGCAGTGCAAATTCGAGGCCCATGATCTTGCCGGTCAGGTCCGGCAGACGCTGGAAAACATCGTCGCCATTCTCGCCGAAGCCGGCGCCGGCCCCGAGCACATCACGACGATGACCTGGTATGTGCTGGACCGCAAAGCCTATTCCGCCTCGCTGAAGGAGATCGGCGCCGCCTACAAGGCCGTAATCGGGCGCAGTTTCCCGGCGATGGCCGTGGTTCAGGTCTCCGGCCTCGTGGAAGACGAAGCGCTGGTAGAAATCCAGGCGACGGCCGTGGTTCCGGACTGAACACATGGCTGTTTCCCTGACGCGAGACGGCGAAATCGCCCATCTCATCATCGACAATCCGCCCGTGAACGCGACATCGCACGCGGTGCGCGCAGGCTTGATGCAGGCTCTGGCGCAAGCCAATTCGGATCAGGCGGTATCGGCGATCGTGCTGAGCTGCGCCGGCCGAACGTTTGTAGCCGGCGCCGACGTCAAGGAACTCGGCCAACCACCGCAGCAGCCGTTTTTACCC
This sequence comes from Tianweitania sp., assembly GCF_032053605.1. Lineage (NCBI taxonomy): Bacteria > Pseudomonadati > Pseudomonadota > Alphaproteobacteria > Hyphomicrobiales > Phyllobacteriaceae > Tianweitania > Tianweitania sp. Next base: position 288 of record NZ_DAMBUH010000080.1, on the reverse strand, counting down.
GACGTGGTCAGCGCTATCGAAGCCTCATCCAAGCCGATCGTCGCGGCAATCCATGGCACGGCTTTGGGCGGCGGGCTGGAACTGGCGCTCGCCTGTCACGGCCGGATTGCGAGCCGGGATGCCGAACTCGGTCTGCCGGAAGTGAAGCTCGGCATCGTTCCAGGTGCCGGCGGCACGCAGCGGCTGCCGCGCTTAATCGGCGTTCCGCTGGCGATGGATCTGGCCTCCAGCGGCCGCCGCATGGGCGCGGCCGAAGCGGAAGCCTGCGGCCTCATCGACGTGATCGCC
>NZ_DAMBUH010000079.1:0-16231 GCF_032053605.1 Tianweitania sp. | reverse complement strand
GCCCCGCGCTTGATCCCGATTGCCTCGGCCCATATCGACGGCGCGCTTTATCATGGCGATTCCGGCACGCTCTTTGCCGAGCGCCTGGTGGAAGGCGGCGCCAAGGTCAGCGTGCGTGCCACCCTCAATGTCGGCGCGCTCGATCTCACCGGCTCCTGCCGCGTGCGTCTAGCCGATCATCCCCGGGATATGGCGCGGCGCATGATGAGCGCTTATCGCGCGCTCGGCTGCGAACCGAGCTGGACTTGCGCGCCCTACCAGGCCGGCCACCGTCCCGCCTTCGGCACCGATGTCGCCTGGGGCGAATCCAATGCCGTCGTGTTCTGCAACTCCGTTCTCGGCGCCCGCACCAATCGCTACGGCGACTTCCTCGACATTGCCTGTGCCATTGCCGGCCGCGCTCCCGACACCGGACTGCACCGCCCGGAAAACCGCCGTGCCAGCATCATTTTCGATGTCAGCCAGATCGATCCCGGCTTCCTTTCCTCGGACATCGCCTGGCCGATCCTCGGCACCCTTTTCGGCCGCACCGTCGGTTCCGACATCGGGGTCGTCAAAGGCATCGGGAACCATCCCGGCGAGGATGCTCTGAAAGCCTTCGGAGCGGCATCCGCTTCGGCCGGCGCGGTCGGCCTCTTCCACATCGCCGGTGTAACGCCGGAAGCGCCTGACGTCGCCGCCATATTGGCGAACGGGCCTGTTGAGGTCGTTTCAATCGACCAAACTGCGCTGCGAAACACCCAACTTGCGCTCTCGACCACCGCGTCCACCGGCCAGTTGGATGCCGTTGCGATCGGCAGTCCGCACCTCTCCTTCGCCGAAATCCGCACCCTCACCCGCCTCCTGAACGGCCGACGCGTTTGTCTCCCCTTCTACGCCTGCACCGGCCGCCACGTCCTCAAGGAGCTGGAAACGCACGGTTTGCTGGCGGATCTGACTAGCGCCGGCATCACCCTCGTCGCCGACACCTGCGTCGTCGTCACCCCTATTTTAGCCGATCTGCCGAACGGCATCCTCATGACCAACTCCGGCAAATTCGCCCATTACGCACCAGGAAACACTGGATACTCAGTGCTTTACGGCTCCCTCGCCGATTGCGTGGAAAGCGCCGTTTGCGGCCGGCCGACCTTCACCCAGGTCGCCGCATGAGGTTTCAAACCGAGATCCTGGTTCCCGGAAACGCCGGCACCGGCGAAGCCCTTGTCTTTACCCAACCCATCAGCTTCTGGGGCGGCATCGACCCCGCCAGCGGCCGCGTCACCGACGTCCGCCATCCCCAAAACGGCGCCTCCATCGCCGGCCGCGTCCTCTTCCTGCCCGGCACCATTGGCTCCTCCTCAGCCTCCGCCGTTCTGCTCGAACTCGTCCACGCCAACCACGCCCCCGCCGCCCTCATCATGGACGCACCGGATGCCATTTTGCTGCTCGGCCTGCTGGTCGCCAAGGAAATGGCCTGGCCAACGCCGATTGCGGTGCGCTTGCCGGCGGATGAACAAGGTAGGTTTGCTGGGCAGATCGTGAGTGTCGGCGAGGATGGATTACTGACGGTGGTGTGAAGCCGTGCGTCCATCGAGGCTCACTCCGCTCGCACTAGGGATGAGGACCATCGCAGCTTCGTCATCCTCGGGCTTGACCCGAGGATCCATGCCTGAACGCTCCTTTGGAAGAGCCAACGGCACCGGCAAGCGCATTCTCGTTCTTTCACCGTTCCGGCATGGATCCTCGGGTCAAGCCCGAGGATGACGAAGCGGATAGGTCAGGCTCTCGCACACCTCCCTCATCCTGAAGAGCGAGCCTCTAAGGGTTCATCCTGAGGTGCAAGCCCCCGCAATGCACTACACACCAAGCGCTACCTTCGCTGGCGAGCCTCGAAGGACGCACTAAACCCTGTTCGGCAGCACCCGATCCGGCGGGCGATGCCCATCAAGAAACGCCCGGATGTTGATGATGACCTTCTCGCCCATGTCGATGCGGCTTTCTATTGTGGCGGAGGCCATGTGCGGTAGAAGGACGACCTTGCCCTTGTTGGCGAGCTTCACGAGCTTGGGGTTCACCACCGGCTCCTGCTCGAACACGTCGAGCCCCGCACCCGCCAACTTGCCGTCCTGGATCATTCCGATCAGCGCCGCTTCGTCGACGATGTCGCCGCGCGCCGTGTTCACGAGATAGGCCGTCGGCTGCATCAAAGCCAGGCGGCGCGCCGACAGCAGGTGGAAGGTCGCCGGCGTCGAGGGACAGTTGACCGAGATGATGTCCATGCGCGCCAGCATCTGGTCTAGGCTTTCCCAATAGGTCGCCTCCAGCTCGTCTTCCACGGCCGCCGAAACATGCTTGCGATTATGGTAGTGGATCGACAGGCCGAACGCCTTGGCGCGCCTTGCAACAGCCGTACCGATGCGGCCCATGCCGACGATGCCGAGCCGCTTGCCGCCCAAGCGGCGGCCGAGCATCCAGGTCGGCGACCAGCCAGACCATTTGCCTTGGGTATGAAGGATGTTGGCACCTTCCGCCAGCCGGCGCGGCACGGCCATGATCAGCGCCATGGTCATGTCGGCGGTGTCTTCGGTCAGCACGTTGGGCGTGTTCGTGACGGTGATGCCGCGTGCGGCAGCGGCCGCGACATCGACATTGTCGACGCCGTTGCCGTAATTGGCGATGAGCTTGAGGTTGGGGCCGGCCTGCGCGATCACGGCGGCATCGATGCGGTCGCGCACGGTGGGCACCAGCACCTGCGCCTCGCCCACGGCCGCAACCAATTCCGGCTGCGTCATGATGCGATCGTCTTCGTTCAGGCGCGCGTCGAACAGCTCGCGCATGCGCGTTTCCACGGGATCGGGCAGCTTGCGGGTCAGCACGACCAGCGGTCGTTTGCGGCTCGACATGATGGACGCCCCTCCCAAAGCGGGTCTTGTTGAGACCTCTTTAACCAAGACTTGCGACACTTCGAACCGTGCCTTCAGCGTTCTCGGTCCTACCAAGCCGATGAGCGGAAGACAAAGGGAAAAGGCGGCGACAGGCCGCTCGCAAAGTCATCGGGAAATAGACCATGGAAGGCCTTCATCTTCGTTATGCGCTTCTGGCCGCCGTTGTTGCCGCCATTGCGCCCAGCGCTGCCTTCCCCGCCTTTGCACAAGACGAGTCCGTTGCGGCGCCTGATACGGCCCCAGAAGAACCAGCGGCTGCCCCGAGCGAAACGGCTGCGACGCCTGCTGCCCCCCGCCGTGGAAGCGGCCTGCCTTTGCCGCGTTTCGTCAGCCTGAAATCGGGCCGCGTCAATTCCCGCGTCGGTCCGGGCGTGAATTATGCCGTCGACTGGATGTATCTGAAGTCTGGTATGCCGATGGAAATCATCCAGGAATATGACAACTGGCGCCGCGTGCGTGACCCCGATGGTGCCGAAGGCTGGGTCAACCAGTCTCTCCTGTCCGGCCGCCGCACGGCAATCGTCGCACCCTGGCAGCGTGGCAAGCCGGATGCGGTGATTACTGTGATGGATCAGCCCAACAAGGAAGCCAGCGTCGTCGCTCGTGTCGAGCCCGGCGTGATCGGCACGATCAAGACCTGCAACGGGTCCTGGTGCGAAATGACGTTTGCGGGGCGTGAAGGCTGGATCAGCCAGGCGCTGTTGTGGGGCGCGTATCCCGGCGAAACCGTCAAGGACTAACAGAGGCGCGATCGGAACAGTCGCGTCTCAGCCGTTCTAGCGAAGAGCGTCGGCTATCCGCGCTTCGGGCGCAGGCGGATCACCACGTCGACATTGGCGATTTCCATGCCTTCCGGCGGCTGCGGCAGGCGCATGAACTGCACCGGCCCATCCAGAATATCGACGACGCGATTCTCGCCTTCGACATAGAAGTGGTGGTGATCGGACGTGTTCGTGTCGAAATAGGTCTTGGCGCCTTCCACGGCGAGAATGCGCAGCATCCCGGCTTCGGTGAACTGGTGCAGCGCGTTGTAGACGGTCGCCAGCGATACCGGAACGCCCGCAATGCAGGCTTCCTCGTGCAGCTCTTCGGCCGAAAGGTGCCTGTCGCCCTGTGCGAAGATGAGGCTGGCGAGTGCGACGCGCTGACGCGTCGGGCGCAGGCCCGCTTCGCGTACCCGCTTTTCAACCACCTGCCAGTCCAAGGCTGCTTCGCTCATAATGCTCCAAGCATTGTTGATGGGGCACCGTTCTGCGGGCGCATCAATGCCCTATAATCGCCCTGTAGCTTTGAAAAGCATATATTCTGTCGCGGCAAACTGATCAATAGCGGCACGTTGACCCGACCTCGCAAGCGGGCTAATCGCGGACAGCTGCAATTGCTATAGTGAACGCAGCAGACCAGAAACAAGACCGGCATGACCCAGTCGATGCGCCGGAGGGAGACACGAACAGCATGGCCGACCGCAAGACGAGCTTCGACTACGAGGATCTGCTGGCCTGCGCACGCGGCGACCTCTTCGGGCCCGGCAATGCGCAGCTGCCCGCGCCGCCGATGCTGATGTTCGATCGTATCACCGATATCAGCGAAACCGGTGGCGAGTTCGACAAGGGCTATATCCGCGCCGAGTTCGACATCCATCCGGATCTCTGGTTCTTCCCCTGCCACTTTCCCGGCAATCCGATCATGCCCGGCTGTCTCGGCCTGGATGCCATGTGGCAGCTGACCGGCTTTTATCTCGGCTGGCTTGGCGAGCCCGGCAAGGGCATGGCGCTGTCGACCGGCGAAGTGAAGTTCAAGGGCATGGTCACCCCTTCGGTGAAGAAGGTGGAGTATGGCGTCGACTTCAAGCGCGTGATGCGCGGACGCCTGGTGCTGGGCATTGCCGATGGCTGGTTGAAGGCCGATGGCGAACAGATCTACAAGGCAACCGATCTGAAGGTCGGCCTGTCCAAGCAAGAAGCCGTCGGCACAGCCGTTTAAGTTGACCGGAACGCCAAAAGCGGAGTTGAAGCCATGAGACGCGTCGTCGTAAGCGGTCTGGGCATCGTATCGTCCATCGGAAACAATGCCGACGAGGTCACCGCCTCGCTGCGCGATGCGAAGTCCGGCATCAGCTTTTCGCAAAGCTTTTCCGATCACGGCTTCAAGTGCCAGGTCTGGGGTTCCCCCGAGATCGACGCGGCCGCCGAGGTGGATCGCCGCGCTGCGCGGTTCCTGTCGCAAGGCGGCATGTGGAACCACATCGCCATGAAGCAGGCGATCGCCGATGCCGGCCTCCAGGAAGGCGAGTTCACCAACGAGCGCACCGGCATCATCATGGGCTCGGGCGGTCCGTCCACGCGCACCATCGTGGAAGCCGCAGAAATCACCGAAAAGAACAACAGCCCTAAGCGCATCGGGCCGTTTGCCGTGCCGAAGGCGATGTCGTCCACGGCATCCGCGACGCTCGCGACCTGGTTCAAGATCCACGGCGTGAACTATTCGATCTCGTCGGCCTGCTCGACCTCGGCGCATTGCATCGGCAATGCTGCGGAGATGATCCAGTGGGGCAAGCAGGACATGATGTTTGCCGGCGGCCACGAGGATCTCGACTGGTCCATGTCGAACCTGTTCGACGCGATGGGTGCGATGTCGTCGAAGTACAACGACCGCGCTTCCGTCGCCTCACGCGCTTATGACGTGGACCGCGACGGTTTCGTAATCGCGGGCGGTGCGGGCGTGCTGGTTCTGGAAGAACTGGAACATGCCAAGGCGCGTGGCGCCAAAATCTATTGCGAGCTCGTCGGCTACGGCGCGACCTCTGATGGCTACGACATGGTCGCGCCATCGGGCGAAGGCGCCATTCGCTGCATGCGGCAGGCATTGTCGACCGTCAACGGCAAGGTCGACTACGTCAACACGCACGGCACCTCGACGCCGGTGGGCGACTCCAAGGAAATGGGTGCGATCCGCGAAGTGTTCGGCTCGGAGATGCCGCACATTTCCTCGACCAAGTCGCTGACCGGCCATTCGCTGGGTGCTGCGGGCGTGCAGGAATCGATCTATTCGATCCTGATGATGCAGAACAACTTCATCGGCAAGAGCGCGCATATCGAAACGCTGGACCCCGAATTCGAAGGCATGCCGGTGGTGCGCGAGCGCATCGACAACGCCGGAATCAACACCGTTTTGTCGAACTCCTTCGGCTTCGGCGGCACCAATGCGACGCTGGTGTTCCAGCGCCTCGCCGACTGATCGGCGGTATACGAGGGACATCATGGACGGTTTGATGAAGGGCAAGCGCGGCCTCGTAATGGGCGTCGCGAACGATCACTCGATTGCCTGGGGCATCGCCCAGAAGCTGTATGAACACGGCGCGGAGTTGGCCTTCACCTATCAGGGGGAAGCCTTCGGTCGTCGCGTCAAGCCGCTGGCCGAAAAGGTCGGTGCGGGCGATCTCACCTTGCCCTGCGACGTGGAAGACAGCGCATCCGTCGATGCAACTATCGCTGCTCTCGAAAAGGCCTGGGGCAAGCTCGACTTCATCGTTCACGCCATCGGCTTCTCCGACAAGAACGAGTTGAAGGGCCTTTACGCCGACACGACCAAGGAGAATTTCATCCGCACGATGGTGATCTCCTGTTATTCGTTCACGGAAGTGGCGCGCAAGGCGGCTGCGATCATGAACGATGGCGGCTCAATGATCACGCTGACCTATGCGGGTTCGGTACGAGTCATGCCGAACTACAACGTCATGGGCGTGGCGAAGGCCGGTCTTGAAGCGTCCGTCCGCTATCTCGCCAATGATTACGGCCCGCGCGGCATTCGCGTGAACGGTCTGTCGGCAGGCCCGGTGCGCACGCTGGCCGGCGCCGGCATTGCCGATGCCCGTCACATGTTCTCGTTCCAGCAGCGCAATGCGCCGCTGCGCCGTCCCGTGACGCTGGAAGAGATCGGCGGTTCGGCTCTCTACCTGCTGTCGGACCTGTCGGGCGGCGTCACCGGTGAAATCCACTACGTGGATTCCGGCTACCACATCGTATCCATGCCGACGCTTTCAGAGCTGAAGCGGACGGACGAGGGCTGAGCCAAACACCGCAGGACAGCGGCGTTTCTTCCATCGTCACGAACAGACATCAACAGGCCCTTCGGGGCCTGTTTTCCGTTCAAGCCATCACTTACGCCGCCCGGCTCCGTTTCGGCGGGCTGGAGCACCGGGCCGGCCGCTGGACTTCGCCTGCGTTGCAGCCCGCGCCATGTTGCGCGTTTGCGGCTCCGCCGCCCACAGGATCTTGTAGTCGTCGTTGCGGGTGAGTTCACCAGTCTCGGCAAACACGGCGGTTAGCGCGGGCTCATAGGGCAGGCCGCGATTGGCAACCAGGAAAAGCCGCCCCTTGCCCTTGAGCGCTTTCGCTGCGGCACGGATCAGACCGGTGCCCAGATCAGGCTCCGCCGCATGACCACCTGCATGAAACGGCGGGTTCATCACCACAGCGTCGTAAACGCGTTCCACTGGCTCACCAACGAGATCCTTCCAGAAGAAGTCGATAGGCTTCTCCGCACCCTGCAAAGCCGCTCTGGCAGCCTCCAGCGAGGCATGATCGGCTTCGTAGAGGTCGACGCTGCAGATGCGCTCGCGGCGGATCAGATCGCCCGCGAGAAAACCCCAGCCGGCGCAGAAATCCGCGACGTCGCCCTTCAGGTCGGCAGGAAGGCTTTCGAGCAGGAACACCGAGCCGGGATCGGCATGGCCATGCGAAAACATGCCGGGCCGGGTTTCAAACGAACCGACGCTTTCGGCTTCCGCTTCCGGCAGCTGTTTCTCACCGTTGCGCATCCAGAACACCACGCCGTGATGCTTGGCGGCATGATCCTCGATCTCGGTGAGCTCGGCGAGACGCTTGCGCAGACTGTCGCCGCCATCCTTCTTGGATGCCGCCACGACGATCAGCCCGCCCGGCTTCACCCGCCGCTGCGCTTGCGCAATCCAGCCTTCGTTCTGGCCTCGATGCTTGGAGCCCAGCACAAGCGCCAGATCATAGTCCTCGCCCTCCCCTTCCGGCACGACCTGCACGCCCTGCCGCTGCAGGCCGAGGAAGTCGGGACGGAAACCCTGCACAGCGGTGATCGCTGCCTCGAAGCCCTCCGGCTTGCGCCAGCCAGGACGAGCGCCAAAGAAAAGCGCACTTGTGCCGGTAGCAGGCAGATCGATCAGCCCGGCTTCGAAAGGGTGGAACAGGGTTTTGAGCGCGTCGTCGGTCATGTGCAGGCCAATCAAGATTAAGGGGTAGTGCGTCCTTCGAGGCTCGCTGCGCTCGCACCTCAGGATGAGGACGGTCGCGTCAGGTCTGACGATCCTGTGGGCTCGACTCGAGGAGGATGGATCTTCCTGCTGAGATGACGCTTCCGAGGTGGCGCTTAGCGCGACGGTCCTCATCCTGAGGTGCGAGCCCGCACAACCGTGAAGGTGAACACGCAATCCTTGCAACGGCGAGCCTCGAAGGACGCACCTGCGTCTACAAAGCAAAAAGGCGCGCCCCTCGCGAGGCGCGCCCTTTTCAATCAATCAGTCAGCAGAAGCTCAGGCAGCGTCTTCGTCGCCGTCCTGCTTCTTTTCCTTGGCCAGTTCCTTGCCGGTTTCCTGATCGACGACCTTCATCGACAGGCGAACCTTGCCGCGCTCGTCGAAGCCCATGAGCTTCACGAAGACCTTCTGGCCTTCCTTGACGACGTCGGTGGTCTTGGCAACGCGCTCGCTCGAAAGCTGCGAGATGTGGACCAGACCGTCCTTCGGGCCGAAGAAGTTGACGAAAGCGCCGAAGTCGGCGGTCTTGACGACCGTGCCTTCGTAGATTTCGCCGACTTCCGGCTCAGCCACGATCGTGTGGATCCACTTGCGGGCGGCCTCGATCTCCTTGGCGGAAGACGACGCGATCTTCACCGTGCCGTCGTCCTCGATGTTGATCTTGGCGCCGGTCTTTTCGACGATCTCGCGGATCACCTTGCCGCCCGAGCCGATCACGTCACGGATCTTGTCGGTCGGGATCTGCATGACCTCGATGCGCGGTGCGAACTCGCCGAGTTCCGAACGGCCTTCGGTCAGGGCACTGGCCATTTCGCCGAGGATGTGGAGACGGCCATCCTTGGCTTGGTCGAGTGCGACCTTCATGATCTCCTCGGTAATGCCATCGATCTTGATGTCCATCTGGAGCGAGGTGATGCCGTTCTCGGTGCCGGCGACCTTGAAGTCCATGTCGCCGAGGTGATCTTCATCGCCCAGGATGTCGGACAGAACCGCGAAACGGTCGCCTTCCTTGATCAGGCCCATTGCGATACCGGCAACTGGACGCTGCAGCGGAACGCCTGCATCCATGAGAGCCAGCGAGGTGCCGCAGACGGTCGCCATCGAAGACGAACCGTTGGACTCGGTGATCTCGGACACTGCACGCAGCGTGTAGGGGAACTGCTCAGGCGTCGGCAGCATCGGACGGATTGCGCGCCAGGCCAGCTTGCCGTGACCGATTTCGCGGCGGCCGGGCGAGCCCATGCGGCCGGTTTCACCAACCGAGTAAGGCGGGAAGTTGTAGTGAAGGAGGAAGCGCTCCTTGTACATGCCCGTCAGCGAATCGACATACTGCTCGTCCTCGCCGGTGCCCAGCGTGGCAACAACCAGCGCCTGGGTTTCGCCGCGGGTGAACAGGGCCGAGCCGTGGGTGCGCGGCAGAACGCCGACTTCCGACACGATCTGGCGAACGGTCTTGAGATCGCGGCCATCGATACGCGAACCGGTGTCGAGGATGTTGCCGCGAACGACCTTGGCCTGGACGTCCTTGAACACGGCGCCGACCTGCTCGGCCGTGTATTCGGCTTCGCCGCCTTCGGGGAACAGGGCAGTCTTCACCTTTGCCTTGGCGGCATCGATGGCAGCATAGCGATCCTGCTTCTGCGTGATCTTGTAGGCATCGCGCAGATCAGATTCAGCGGCTGCGAGGATCTTGCCTTCCAGCGCCGAATTGTCGGCAGCCGTATGCTCGCGCGGCTCCTTGGCAGCGACTTCCGCCAGCTTGATGATCGCGTCGAGAACCGGCTTGAAGCCGTTCTGGCCGAACACGACGGCGCCGAGCATGATCTCTTCCGAAAGCTCCTTGGCTTCCGACTCGACCATCAAAACGGCGTCAGCGGTGCCGGCGACAACGAGGTCGAGCTTCGATTCCGGCATCTCGTCGAGATGCGGGTTCAGGATGTATTCGCCGTTGACGTAGCCAACGCGCGCACCGCCGATCGGGCCCATGAACGGAACGCCGGACAGCGTCAGGGCAGCAGACGCCGCAACCATCGACACGATGTCGGGATTATTCTCAAGGTCATGCTGCAGAACGGTGATCACGACCTGCGTGTCGTTCTTGTAGCCATCGGCGAAGAGCGGGCGGATCGGACGGTCGATCAGGCGCGAAACCAACGTCTCGTTTTCCGACGGACGGCCTTCGCGCTTGAAGTAGCCGCCCGGGATCTTGCCGGCGGCATAGGTCTTTTCCTGATAGTTGACGGTCAGCGGGAAGAAGTCCTGACCGGGCTTCGGCGCCTTGGCCGAAACAACAGTGGCGAGCACGACGCTTTCGCCATAGGTCGCCAGCACGGCGCCGTCAGCCTGACGTGCGATCTTGCCGGTTTCCAGGATGAGCGGACGGCCGCCCCATTCGATTTCCACTTTGTGGTGCTTGAACATATCTTATCCTCTTTGTGCCGGCCGCTCGGCGCTTACCTAGCGCGAGACCCAATCCGGCTCCTACGGGCAAACCCGCCACGGGCAAGACAACGGGAGGCTCCAAAGCGAGCCACCTGCAATCCTGCCCCATGACCGGTTCAGGGTAGCTTCGGAACCCGCGCTTCACGGGCCGCAGCCATGTGGATCGTGTCAACGATCCCTGTGCGATCGGCCGACGACCCATGGGCCGCCGGCCGATCAGATCAGTGTGTCAACGCAGCAAAAGCCACGTGATCTTAGCGACGCAGACCAAGCTTTTCGATCAGCGTCTGGTAGCGGGCGGTATCCTTGGCATTGAGGTAGTCAAGGAGACGACGGCGCTGCGACACAAGCTTCAGAAGGCCACGACGGGAGTGGTTGTCCTTCTTGTGGTCCTTGAAGTGCTCGGTCAGGTTACGAATGCGTTCGGAAAGGATCGCGACCTGGACTTCCGGCGAACCGGTGTCACCCTTGACGGTTGCGAATTCCCCAAGCAATTCTTGTTTGCGCTCAGCAGTGATCGACATCGGATGTTCCTTTCGAAAGGGAGGAAGGGGACGCCTGCGGCCGGGATGTCGTCCAGCGGAGGCCATGAAGGCGATAGGCGCAAACGCCTAAGGCTGGCGCGCATATAGGCGAAGATGCGCCGATTTACCAGCAAATTGTTTCCGCGCCACGGCTGCCGCTTCAAAGCCAGCGCCGCCATCGGAAGTACAGGAAAAGTAGAACTCCGATCACCGCCATAGAGGCGAGCGCTGCCGGATAGCCATAATACCATTGCAGTTCCGGCATGTTCCACGGCGATACCTGCGGATCGAAATTCATCCCCCATACGCCGGCCAGAAAGGTCAGCGGGATGAAGATGGCGGAGACGATGGTGAGGAGGTTGATGACCTCGTTGGTCTTGGCCTGGGCCATCGACATATGCATCTCGATGAGACCGGTCACGGTTTCGCGGTAGGTTTCCACGATCTCAATGGCGCTGGCGACATGATCGAGCGTGTCGCGCAGATAGATCTTGGTTTCAGCCGTGAGAAAAGGGGCGTCCGATCGGAGCAGACCTGAAATGGCGTCGCGCAAAGGCCACAGCCATCGCTTGAACGCGATCAGGTTGTGGCGGATGCGATGCAGGTCGGCCAGTTGCCCTCTTTCCCAGCAGGCGACCATGTCGTCCTCGATCTGATCGATCGCCGCACCTGTTGCCTCGACATGCGGAAAATAGCTGTCCACCACGGCATCGATCAGGGCATAGGCGAGATAATCGGCCTTTCGAGCGCGGAGGCGGTTTCCGCCGTTGGCTTCGATGCGCTTGCGTACGGGATCAAAGGGATCGCCCGGCCGCTCGCCGAAGGTGATGACGAAACCCTCCCCGAAGAACACGCCGATCTGTTCGTAGCGGTGGGTCTGATCGTCATCGATGGCGTACAGCACGACAAAGGCGTGCTCATCATAGAAGTCGGACTTCGGCCGCTGTCCGGTGTTGACGGTGTCTTCCAGCGCAAGCGCATGAAGGTCGAAGATCTTGCCGAGCTCGGCGATCAGCGAGACATCGCCGAGCCCCACACAATCTACCCAAATGGCAGGCCATTCAGCCTTCAGACGGCGGATATCTTCAAGGTTGACGCTTGGATAGACCTTGTAGCCCTGGGGCGACATCACGGTTGCGGAGAGCGTTGACTGGATCGCGCTGGGATCGGCGATCAGCGTTCCGGGCGATGCGCCGACGGGCGAGCGTTTGACGCGGCGCCGGCCGTGGCGCCGGACGCTGGACTTCTCGGTCATGCCTGTTCTCCGCTGGCTGCGATCATTCTAGAGCGCAGCCATGACGGCGGAAAGACCGCTCAGGCCGTGAAGACGCGCTTGGGCTTGAACTGCCCGCCTTCGACGGCGCCGATAGCCACCAGCTTGCCGCGAACGGTGGCGCAGGCTTCTTCGGCTTCGATCGGCGCATCGCGTCCGCGCACGATCACCGGGTTGCCCAAACGCACGCGCTGGGCGGCTTCGTCGGTCAGCGGGACTTGCGGCAGGCAGTCCAAAGCCGCAGCCGTTTCAACGACATAGCCGTCCATCACGGAGAAATCCGGACGCGCCACGTCGTCTTCGCTGATGGCCGGGCGCGCCGCTTCGAGTTCTCCGACCGTGACGAAATCCTCGTCGGTGAAGGGGTCGACAGCAAGACGGCGCAGGGTGGAGATATGGCCGTAGCAACCAAGCTGACGGCCCATGTCACGGGCCAGCGAGCGGACGTAAGTCCCCTTACCGCATTCCACCTCGAACTCGGTGGAATTGTCGTCGTGGTGGATGATGTCGAGGCGATCGATCTCGACTTCACGAGCCGGTATTTCGACGGCCTCACCTTCGCGTGCGAGGTCATAAGCGCGCTCGCCACCGATCTTGATGGCGGAAAAAACCGGAGGAATTTGCGAAATTACCCCGATATAATCCGCCAAAATGCCGGAAACTTCCGCTTTTGTCGGCCGATTTTCCGAGTTTTGCGTCGCAACGCCCTCTAAATCGTCGGTGTTCCGCTCCTCGCCCCAGGTCACGGTGAAGCGATAGACCTTGGTGCCGTCCATTACGTAAGGCACGGTCTTCGTCGCCTCGCCGAGCGCGATCGGCAGCATGCCGGAGGCGAGCGGATCGAGCGTGCCGGCATGGCCTGCCTTGTCGGCGTTGAACAGCCACTTCACCTTCGAGACCGCTTCGGTGGAGCCCATGCCGACAGGCTTGTCGAGCACGACCCAACCGGAAACCGGACGGCCCTTCTTCTTGCCGCGACGACCCATCAGTTCTGCTCCTCGCCATCTTCGTCATCGAGGTCGCGCGCAACCTCGGGCGAGCGAAGCAGCGCGTCGATCTTGGCGTAGTTGTCGAAGCTGGTGTCGATGCGGAAGCGGACTTCCGGCATGTATTTCATCTGGCGCAAGGCGTGGCTCATCCTGCCACGAATGAACTTGGCATGATGGTTCAAAGCCTTGATGACGGCCTCGTCATCCTTGGCGCCGAGCGGCGAAACGAATGCGGTGGCGATCTTGAGGTCGGGCGACATGCGCACTTCCGAAATCGAGATCACGGTCGCTTCAACCACGTCGTCACGCACCTCGCCGCGCTGAAGCACTTCGGCAATGGCATGACGCACCTGTTCGCCAACGCGCAGCTGGCGCTGGGACGGGCCATTATTCTGATTCTTGGACATAGATACAAATCCAGCAAGCGGCGGAGCGGGTTCGAACCGCTTCGCCGCAGTTGGCAAAAATAACGAAGACAACTGCCGGTTGGTGCCGGCAGTTTGATCTTCAGCTTACAGCGTGCGCGTCACCATCTCGACGCGGAAGCACTCGATGACATCGCCCTGGCGAATGTCTTCGTAGTTCTGGAAGGCCATGCCGCATTCCTGGCCGACCGGGACCTCGCCCACTTCGTCCTTGAAGCGCTTCAGGGTCTTCAGCGTGCCTTCGTGGATCACGACGTTGTCGCGGATCAAACGCACGCCCGCACCACGTTCGACCTTGCCTTCGGTGACGCGGCAACCCGCGACCTTGCCGGTCTTGGTGATGTTGAACACTTCCAGGATTTCGGCATTGCCGAGGAAGGTTTCGCGACGTTCCGGCGACAGAAGGCCCGACATCGCCTGCTTCACGTCATCCACGAGGTTGTAGATGATGTTGTAGTAGCGAACCTCGATGCCGCCCTGCTCGGCTGCCGTACGCGCCTGCTTGTTGGCACGCACGTTGAAGCCGATGATGACCGCATTCGACGTTTCGGCCAGCGACACGTCGCTTTCCGTGATCGCACCCGCGCCGACATGAACGATGCGCGCGCGCACTTCATCCGTGCCGAGCTTGTCCAGCGCCGCCACGATGGCTTCGGCCGAACCCTGCACGTCGGCCTTGACGACCAGCGGGAACTCCTTGAGACCGGAATTCTGCAGCTGCGACATCATCTGCTCGAGCGAGCCGCGCTGGCCGGACTGGCGTGCTGCTGCCTTTTCGCGAGCCAGACGCATGCGATATTCGGAAATCTCGCGAGCGCGGGCTTCGTTTTCGACAACGGCGAAGCGATCACCAGCCGCCGGCGTACCGGACAGGCCGAGAACCTCGACCGGCATGGATGGGCCAGCTTCCGGCACGGTCTTGCCCTGATCGTTCACCAGCGCGCGAACCTTGCCGTAGACATTGCCGGCAACCAGAATGTCGCCGGTGCGCAGCGTGCCCGTTTGCACCAGGATGGTGGCAACAGGACCGCGGCCCTTGTCGAGCTGGGCTTCGATGACGACGCCTTCCGCGGTACGATCCGGGTTGGCGCTGAGGTCGAGGATTTCTGCCTGCAACAGGATGGCTTCGAGCAGCTTGTCGAGACCGGCGCCCGTCTTGGCGGACACCTCGACGTCAAGCACTTCACCGCCCATGGATTCCACGAACACTTCGTGCTGCAGAAGCTGGGTGCGGACCTTCTGTGCGTCAGCCGACGGCTTGTCGATCTTGTTGATCGCCACGATGATTGGCACACCGGCCGACTTGGCATGGCTGATCGACTCGATCGTCTGCGGCATGACGCTGTCGTCAGCAGCCACAACCAGAACGGCGATATCGGTTGCCTGCGCACCGCGGGCACGCATGGCCGTAAAGGCTTCGTGGCCCGGCGTGTCGAGGAAGGTGATCTTCTGACCGTTCTTCTCGACCTGGTAGGCGCCGATATGCTGGGTAATGCCGCCGGCTTCGCCGGACACGACGCTGGCGCTGCGGATAGCATCGAGCAGCGAGGTCTTGCCGTGATCGACGTGACCCATGATCGTGACCACAGGCGAACGCGTTTGCAGCGTTGTGGCCTCGTCCTGAACGCCGAACAAACCTTCTTCGATGTCGCTATCGGCAACGCGGCGGACCGTGTGACCGAATTCGCCTGCCACCAGTTCCGCGGTGTCGGCATCAAGCACATCGCCGGGGACCATCATGGTGCCCTGCTTCATGAAATACTTGATGAGATCAACAGCGCGCTCCGACATACGGGCGGCGAGATCCTGGATCGTGATGGTTTCCGGCAGCACGACTTCGCGCGAAATCTTCTCGCGCTCGCCCTGATGCATGGAGCGCTTGAACTTTTCCTGGCGACGACGCATCGACGACAGCGAACGGGAGCGTCCGTCGCCATCCGAAGTCGCGGCGGTCAACGTCAGCTTGCCACGGCGACGATCCTCTTCGCCCTTGGTCTTGGTCGGCTTGGCAGGCACGGCTTCCGGCTTCAGCGGCGTGCGACGGATCGCGGCACCAGCACCGGCGGCAGGCGAAGTTGCCGGGGTGGCTGCAGCAACGCTGCGCGGCTTGGCGATCGGCTTTTCTTCTTCCTCATCGGCCGTGTCCGTTTGAGGGGCGCGACGGCGAGCTTCTTCCTCGGCGCGGCGACGCGCTTCGGCTTCGGCCTGGATGCGGGCTTCTTCTTCGGCCTGACGGCGCGCGGATTCCAGACGCTCGCGCTGACGGCGCTCGTCTTCTTCGGCGCGACGCTTGGCGTCTTCAACGGCGCGGGCGCGCTCTTCGACTTCGCGAACCTTGGCGTCTTCAAGAGCGCGACGACGCGCATC
>NZ_DAMBUH010000078.1:0-16273 GCF_032053605.1 Tianweitania sp. | reverse complement strand
ATGACCACCCGACGCCGATAGTATGCACCAATTGCAATATACAAGGATGAGGACTCGTGGCAGATGCCACATCTTAATCAGACGGCGCCTCTTCCCCAACGGTCCTCATCCTGAGGTGCGAGCCCGCATAGGGTTAGATGGTGTGGAGCCAACCCATCCGGGCGAGCCTCGAAGGACGCACCACCTCCCCCTACTCGCCTACTCGCCTAATCACCAGCCAAGATCCCCGCATCCAGCCGCCGCGCCCGCACCGTTCGCGCCAGCGCCAGACCATCCCAGTTCTTACGCATCACAGACACCGCGTCTTGCTTCGACACAAGGAGCCCCGCGCTCAAGCCCCTGCGCTTCAACCCAAGCCGCTCCCAAAAAGGGAGCCGCGTCGGCGTAAATCGCGCCGCGCCGCCATCCACCGCAACGTGGCGCCGCACTTCATCGGTCCAGCCATCGACCAGCCGTGCGCCCGGTTCGATCAGCAGCAGCCAATCCCCTCGCGCGCGTTGCAGCACATCACTCAGCGACGCTTCGGCCAAAAACACGCAGCCCGCATGATCTGCCACACGGCTCGTACCATCCGTCGAGCCGCGATCCAGAACGATGACCTCGCGCACCATCCCTTCCACGGCGGCACTCACCAGCGAGGCCAGTGTGCGGGCCAAGGCTTCCTCGTGGTTTCCGGTCTCGATCAAAACGGACAGCATCACTGACATTTACCGGAAGCCGTGCGCAGACGCCATGTTCCCAAGGAACGATTTTGTTCTTGCTTCGTTCTTTTTAAGCCTCTAGGAATACATTCATCCACACCACGCGATTCGACGGCAGCGTTGATCATCAGGAGCGGGTTTGATGCAGAATTTCGAACAGATCAGCCGAGCCGACCAGCCGTCATGTCTCCGACGACGGCTGGAACACGCTGGAAGAGCTGCCGCCGTTCAAGACGGAAGTGCAGGTCGAGAAGCCGCGCACGATCATCACGCGCAACGATTCGCCTGACATTTCCTTCGATCGCTCGATCAATCCTTATCGCGGCTGCGAGCATGGCTGCGTGTATTGTTTCGCGCGACCGACGCACAGCTATATGGGGCTATCCGCCGGGCTGGACTTCGAAGCCAAGCTTTTCGCCAAGCCGGATGCGGCCAAGCTCCTGGAAAAGGAGCTCGCCAAGCCCGGCTACGAGGTCCGCACCATCGCGATCGGCACCAACACCGATCCCTACCAGCCGATTGAGAAGGCGCATCGCATCATGCGCGAGATCCTGGAAGTGCTTGATGCGCACAACCATCCGGTGGGCATCGTCACCAAGTCCGCGCTTGTCATGCGCGACATCGACATTCTGCAGCGCATGGCCGAACGCGGATTAGCCAAGGTCGCCTTGTCGATCACCACGCTCGACCGCAAGCTCGCCCGCACCATGGAGCCGCGTGCGGCCACCCCGACGCGGCGCTTGGAAGCCTTGCGTGCGCTGAACGAAGCCGGCATTCCCGTTTCCGTTCTGGTTGCGCCGATCATTCCCGGTTTGAACGATCCGGAGATCGAGCGCATCCTCGATTCCGCGGCGTCTCTTGGCGTCAAGGAAGCGGGCTATGTCTTGCTGCGGCTGCCGCTGGAAGTAGCGCCGATCTTCAAGGATTGGCTTCTGACGCACTACCCCGACCGTTACCGCCATGTGATGTCGCTGGTTCGCTCGATGCGCGACGGCAAGGATTACGATGCCGAATGGGGCAAGCGTATGAAGGGCAGCGGTCCCTATGCCTGGCAGATCGGGCGTCGGTTCGAGCTTGCTGCCAAACGCCTCGGCCTTAATGGGAACAAGCGACCCCTGCGCACCGACCTGTTCGAAGCGCCAGAGCCCGTCGGCAAGCAGCTGCAATTGCTCTGAGGTCGGAGGCCGATGCTCTCTGGCTGGGCTGTCTCAATGCCATTCCGTTTGGCCGGATCGTTCCCTTGGCGGCCAGCGGTTTCCTTTCCGGCAACGCCCCTTATGCCGGGAAGGACTTGCGGAGAATCAGGGGTGGTGCGAGCTTCGCCGCAACATGGCTCGCGCGCGCTCTGATTCTCCGCCCCTCTTCGAGGTCGTCACGACCCCCGATTTCGCGCGCGAAAGGCGTGCGATCAAGGCGGAGCAATGGCCGGTCGCTGGCGTCGATGAAGCGGGCCGCGGCCCCCTCGCCGGCTCGGTCGTTGCCGCGGCCGTCATTCTCGATCCTAAGCGCATCCCGAGAGGCCTGGATGATTCCAAGCGCCTTTCCGCAGAAGCGCGCGAGGTTTTGTTCGCCAAGATCCTGAAGTGCGCGCTCGCGGTCAGCGTATCCTCGATCTGCGCGGAATGCGTCGATGACATCAACATCCTGCGCGCCAGCCTCACCGCAATGAAGCGCGCCGTAGACGGTCTGATCCTTCAGCCGAAGCTCGTTATCGCCGACGGGCGCGACGTTCCACCCGGCCTTCCGTGTGCGGGTGAAGCGCTGATCAAGGGTGACCAGCGCTCGCAGTCCATCGCTGCTGCGTCAATCGTCGCCAAGGTCATGCGCGACCGCATGATGACCCGCTGCAGCGCGCATCATGACGCCTACGGTTTCGACAGCCATATGGGCTACGGCACCGTCCGCCACCGCGACGCCATCACGGCGCATGGGCCGATATCTCGCCTTCACCGCATGACCTTTGCGCCGCTGAGGGCGGGCGCTGAAACGGGTGTTCAGGCCGACTTCCTGCCGGAGGAAGAGCTTATGGCCGTTCAACACCGCGTCGCTAGCTAGAACACGAGCTAAGCTCAGCTCGCCGTGGCGAACGGTTCAGCCCCATTTGCGCGTGTTCTTACTGCGATCATCACGCGACGATTTATCCACGTCTGACCCCAGTCCGCGCATACTGATCTCAGACGATCGCACGAGGATCGGTATGATCATGTTGCCGCGTGGAAGGCGTCGTACGCCTCCAAACAAAAAGGCCGCCGGATTTCTCCAACGGCCCTTCTCGATTCTGGAAGCTGAACCTTGTCAGTTCAGCTTGGTCTTTACTTCTGCGAGCGACGCCTGGAAGGCATTTGGTGCGGCATCACCCTGCTGGGCGAGAACCCGTCGCGCGGCTTCAACGGCAATGTCAACCGCGCTGGAGCGAACCGCGTTGACCGCTTCGCGCTCGGCCTGGGCGATCTTCTGCTCGGCCATCGTGGTGCGGCGCGCAACGTATTCGTCGGCCTTGGTCTTGGCGTCCTGCCTAAGAGCTTCCGCCTCGCGACCGGCAGCGGCGACGATGTCGCCGGCTTCCTTTTGCGCTTCCGTACGCTTGCGCTGGTACTCCGCGAGCAGCTGCTGCGCTTCTTCGCGCAGGCGGCGAGCTTCCTCGAGTTCGTCGCGGATGCGATCCGCACGTTCGTCGAGCGATTTGGTCACCAAGCCCGGCACCTTGAGGTAGACCATCAAGGCGAGGAACAGGACGAGACCAACGGTTGCCCAGAATGTTGCGTCGAAATGCATGGCGTTCAGCTCCGTTCAGCAGCAACAGCCGAGGCGATTGCTGCGCCATCGGCGCGCCCGCCCAATGCTTCCACGATCGCGGCAGCGGTTTCTTCGGCGATTGCGCCGACTTCCGACATGGCGGCGTTCTTGATCGATGCGATGCGGGCTTCGGCCTCGGCAAGCCTCGTGTCGAGACCGGCTTCGGTCGCGCGACGGCTGGCTTCGGCTTCGGCCTTGGCGCGATCACGCGCTTCCTGGCCGATCACGTTTGCCTTGGCGCGGGCATCGGCAAGGTCCTGCTCATATGCGGCGACGGCCGCATCGGCCTCTTCCTTCATACGGGCAGCAGTGTCGAGATCCTGCGCGATGCGATCGCGACGGACTTCGAGGATATGGCCGAGGCGCGGCAGAACCACCTTGTTCAGGAACAGGTAGAACAGGCCGAAGATGATCGCCAGCCAGAGAATCTGCGAGGGGTAGAACGTGCTGTCGAAGGGTGGAAACCCTGCGCTATGCTCCGTACCCGCTTCATGCACCGTCGTGCCTTCCATGGCAGGCGGCGTGTTGGTCAGCGGCTCGTTATGCGTGCCTGGTGCTTGTTCTTGCGCAAAAGCGGGCGCGACGAACATCGGCTTCCCCTGTGAATTGAAACCCGACCGCGGTTATCGCGATCGGGAAAACCTCCGGTACGTCTGTCCAGAACCGACCCCTCGAGGACGGTTCGTCTTCGATCTCAACCGAAGAGCAGGAGCAGAGCGATGAGGAGCGAGAAAATGCCCAGAGCTTCCGTCACCGCGAAGCCGAACACGAGGCGGCCGAACTGGCCGTCAGCAGCCGACGGGTTGCGCAGGGCGCCCGAGAGATAGCTGCCGAAGATGTTGCCGAGGCCGAGTGCCGTACCAGCCATGCCGAAGCAGGCAAGTCCTGCGCCGATTGCCTTTGCTGCTTCCACTTCCATTGTAGGCTCCTTTTGAGGGGTCTTTTGTCTAGGATAAACTGAGGCGGGATCCGCCGGTGAAGGATAGCGACCGTTTAGTGGCCGCCGGGATGCACCGCGTCGTTGAGGTACATGCAGGTGAGAACGGCGAAAACGTAGGCCTGCAGGAAAGCGACGAGGAACTCAAGTCCGGTCAGCGCAACCGTCATGGCCAGCGGCAGGATGGCGCCGCCGATGCCCACCGCGCCCATCGCACCAAGCGATGCGACGAAGCCGGCAAAGACTTTCAGCGTGATGTGGCCGGCCAGCATGTTGGCGAACAAACGAACCGAAAGGCTGATCGGGCGCGACAGGAAGGAAATGACTTCGATCAGTGCGACAATCGGCACGATCGCGGTCGGAACGCCGCTTGGGACAAAGATCTTGAAGAAGCCGACACCGTGCTTCATCAGGCCATAAACGATCACGGTCAGGATCACGAACAGCGCCAGCATGAAGGTGACGATGAGGTGGCTGGTGACGGTGAAGAAGTAAGGGAACATGCCGAACAGGTTCGCGACCAGCACGAACATGAACAGCGAGAACACCATCGGGAAGAACTTCATGCCTCCGCTGCCGGCAGAATCCCGCAGCATCCCCGCAATGAACTCATAGGACATTTCAGAGATCGACTGCAGGCGGCCGGGGATCAGGCCGCGGCTGGACGTCGACAGAAACAGGAATGCGCCAGCCGTTGCGACCGTCAGCGCCATGAAAAGCGACGAGTTGGTGAACGAGAAATCCAGCCCGCCGATCTCGATCGGAACCAGGCGGGAGATCTGAAACTGGTGGATCGGATCGTTGGCCACCGCTACCCCTTGCTCTTCCATCGGGCCCGAAGGCCAGTTCAAATGATGCGGCGGATGCCGCTTCTTATCAAAACGCGACCGAAGCCGCTATTTGCGATCCGTGTCGGCCGGCGGCGCATCCGACGAGCGCAAGCCCGCATCCGCCACAAGCCCCGCAGACCGCAGGACATTCAGAACACCGGCCCCAAATCCGAGAAGCAAGAAGATGATCAAGCCCCAAGGAGACGTCCCAGCAAAACGATCGACGATCCAGCCTAGCCCTGCGCCAACGACGATCCCCGCGATGAACTCGCTGGAAAGCTTCATTGCCTGGCCGTAACCGGTCGCGCCACGCGATTTGGCGTCTCCGGCCCCGGCTTGCGTCTCGGGGCGCCGCGACGCCAGTTTGGCGCCAAGGTCGCGCCGACGTCTATCGAGACCGTCGTCGCCTGATGCGTCGGCACCGCCCGTATAGGCCCGCTTGTTGAAAGGATCTTCAGGCCTGTTGTTTCCGGCCATCGCGTCCTCCCGTCAGAGCAGGCACCCGATGGGACCGCCGCTTCAAAGTCGGCCGCACCATAGTTAGGTCACAATCCCCCGTCAAGCCGCGAAAGGCGCGCTTCACACATGCTTTTTCAGGTTCGAAAACAGTCACTTAGCTTTGTGCGACAATGCGCCCGCCGCCATCCTCGGCGGCAGGCACCCGAATCCCCCTTTTCGCGGTCAGCTCCAACCGCCGCCATAGGTGCGGTAGAAGATGTGCAGGCCGATCTTCTTCATCTCTTCCATCGTCTTGTTCCAGCGCGGATTTACATAGGTCGCGTGGTAATGGGTCGATGACCCCACCTCGGGAATGAAGATCTTTCCAGCCGTCACCGCCAGCGCAACGTCCTCCGCCATGCGGTAATGCGAGCGGCTCGTGATGATGTCCGGAATACCGTCGCAGGCAAATGAGAATTGGCAGCGATTGCGCCAGTTCTTGTTCTGGTAGACGACGCCGCAGATGGTGTTCGGGTAGGTTGGGTTGCGTACGCGGTTCAGGATCACCTGCGCCACGGCGGCCTGGCCCTTTTCACTTTCGCCACGTGCTTCGAAATAGACACCGGTGGCCAAGCACTTCTGCTCGGCAGCGGAAAAGACTTCCGGCGGCAGCGGCTGGCTCATCCAGTCATGATCGCCATCGGCGACGGGCGGAATGAAGCGCCCATCATTGGGATTGCTGCCGCGCAGAAGCGATTCGAAGGGAGATGCGGACGCGTAGTCCGGCTCGACGGGCGCGTAGGCGGTTGCGAGAATGTCGGCCTTGTCGTTGGTCACGAGTGCTGCAAGGGCCGTCGGCAGCATGGGATCGGGCTTGCGCACGGCATGCGGGTGGAACTCGGCGGCGATCTGGATTTCCTTGCCGCCGAGATCAGGCTGCACGAAGGCCATCTTGTGATCGTCACCGCTGCCGGAGCGCAGGATCATGCTGGTGCGCTCGAACACCGAACCGGCGGTGAAGGCTTTGGGCGGGGCGGCCGGCGCAATGCGCACAATACGCCCCTTCTTGTCGGAGCGCGTGACACGATCTTCGTCCGGTGCATCCGATTTGCCGGCCTTGCCGTTGAAGGCGACAATGCCCAGCGCCTTGGTCTTGCGGCCCGCACCCGAAAGGCTGGCATTCATGACGCTTGCGCCGAACTTCATGTCGGCCTGCTGAACCGATCCGGCCGCGGCTTTTTCGAGATAGGCGTTCCAGCGCGAACTCACGGCCTCGGCACCCGAAACCATGCTCGTCATGTCCTGCATCGCGATCTCGGCCGGAAAGCCGACCCAGATGCCCAAGCCCACGATCAGGGGAGACACAAAGGACCGCAGGCGGTCCGACGTAGCAAACCGCCGCGGCAAAACTCGATCTAGCACCGACCCACTCTCCAGAAACGCAACCGACCCGTTCCCGAAAAGAAATGATCGATTAACCTTGATGAGCGGTTAATTTTGCCGTGCCGAACAAAGCAAAGCGGCCGGCGCATGGCACCGGCCGCTTCAGAAAAGCGTGATCGTAACAGGCGTGAAGCCTAGCGGCCTTTGGGCGCGAACGGATTTTCGGACGCGCGCAGCATCATGCGGATCGGCACGCCGGGCATGTCGAAGGCTTCGCGCAAACCGTTCACGAGGTAACGGACATAGGATTGCGGCACGGCTTCCGGCCGGGTGCAGGACAAAACAAAGCCCGGCGGACGCGCCTTCACCTGCGTGATGTACTTGATCTTGAGGCGACGACCGGCGACGGCGGGTGGCGGATGGTGGCCGACCACGCCTTCCAGCCAGCGGTTGAGGCGGCCGGTAGAGATACGGCGGTTCCAGACCTCGTGGGTCTTGACGATCCCGTCCATCAGGCGATCGATGCCGCGGCCCGTCTCGGCGGATACCGGAATGGCGAGCAGCCCCCTCACCTGCGGCAGAAGCCGGGTGGTCTTTTCGTGAAGCTCAATCAGATAAGCCTGCTTGTCTTCGATCAGGTCCCACTTGTTGAAGGCCAGAACCAGAGCGCGACCTTCGCGGATGATGAGGTCGGCGATCTGAAGGTCCTGCTTCTCGAATGGGATCGTGGCGTCGAACACGACGACCACCACTTCGGCGAAGCGGATGGCGCGCAGGCCATCGGCAACCGAGAGCTTCTCGAGTTTTTCCTGAACGCGGGCCTTGCGCCGCATGCCGGCGGTGTCGAACAGCTTGAGCTCGCGGCCCTTCCATTCCCATTCCACGGAGATGGAGTCGCGGGTAATGCCGGCTTCCGGACCGGTCAGCAGACGCTCTTCGCCGATCATCTGGTTGATCAACGTCGACTTGCCGGCATTCGGGCGGCCGACGATGGCGATGCGCATCGGCTTGGTTTCGTCATAGGCCGGCTCGGCGTCGGGATCGGTGATGTCCTCGCCGATCAGTACCTCGCCGAGCTCGGCAACCAGCGCGTCCGCTTCGTCTTCCTCGAAGGCGCGTTCCTTGCCGATGGCTTCCACCACGGCGTCGCGCAGATCGGCCATGCCGAGACCATGCTCGGCGGAGATTTCGATCGGCGTACCGAGGCCCAGTTCCCAGGCTTCCATCGCGCCTGCTTCGGCAGCGCGGCCTTCGGTCTTGTTGGCGACCAACACCAGCGGCTTGCCGGCGCGGCGCACGATGTCGGCAAAGGTGCGATCGTCAGGCGTGAGGCCGACGCGCGCGTCGATCATAAAGAGGATGACGTCGGCTTCTTCGATCGCGATGTCGGTCTGCGCACGCATGCGGCCGGCCAGCGACTCGTTTGGCGCGATTTCGAGGCCGGCGGTATCGACGACCTCGAACTGCAGATCGTAGAGCTTGGCATCATGAACGCGGCGGTCGCGCGTCACGCCCGGCGTGTCATCGACGATCGCGATCTTGCGGCCAACCAGGCGGTTGAACAGCGTGGACTTGCCGACATTCGGGCGGCCGATGATCGCGAGGGTGAAACCCATGATGCCGGCCTAGTTGACGCCGGAGCCGCGGATCAGCTCGACCATCATCGTGGCGCGCTGACGCAGATTGCCGGGAGCGGCCTGATCGTCAATGATCTGCTGGAACATCGGCAGGGCATCGGCCGGACGGTTTTCCTTCCAGGCCGACAAAGCGAGCGCTTCGCGCGCCGAGTGGCGCAGCGGGTTGGTGTCGGCGTTCAACGGGCCGACGCGCGCTTCCACATCGGCAAAGCTGCCGTGATCCACGAGCACGAGACCAGCGCGAAGCTTAGCCACGTCGCGCAAGCCTTGCGGAATGGCGCTGTCGGCAGCCACCTGGTCGAAGGCTGCGACCGAACCGGTGAAGTCGCCCTTTTGAGCAAGCACGGTTGCCATGCGCAGACGCGCGAGCAGTGGGTATGCGCCGACGCCATTGTCTTCAAGCGTCTGCAGGGCGGCGGCGGCTTCATCCGTCTTGCCTTCGCTGGCGAGCTGGAGGGCCTGCGAGAACTGGTCGCCCGATGCGTTGGCCTTGTTGGTGGACCACCAGTCGTAAAGAACCCAGCCGCCGGTCGCCAGCACGATCAACACGGCAAGCAGAATGGCGATCGGGCCGAAGCGCGTCCACAGCGCCTGCGCCTGCGCTTGCCGCATCTCTTGATTGACTTCGCGGAGGAAGGTGTCCGACATCCGTTTCGCTTTACTCGATTGGCCGGCAGAGAACCGGCGTCCGGCGTGGTGCCGGCTTTGATTGAAGTTCTGCGTTTTAGCGAGTTTTGCCGGGCATGGAAGAGGCCGCGCAAAAAAGCACGACCCTTCCCTTCAAGTTGGCGTCAGCCGGCGAGCTGCGGCAGGGGATAAACGCCGATCAGCCAGTAATGCACGCGCCACAGGAACAGGAGGTAGAACACGACCGCAACGATCACGGCGATGATGTCCCACTTCACCGGACCGGGAGCCGGCGTGCGGACATGACGGCGCTTCACCGAAATGCGGTCGAACACCGCCCAGATGAGAAACGTGCCGAACAGAAGAACCGAAGCAAGATCGCCATTGGCGAGAAGGTGCGCGAAGGTCCAAAGCTTGATGGCCACCAGCATCGGATGCTTGAGCTTGGCCTTCAGCTTGCCGGCCGGAAGGGCGTAAACGGCGAGCGCGATGAAGGAGAGCAGCATCAAGAGCAAGGCGACGTGCCGCAGGCCCATCGGCGGCTCGTAGAGCAGCACGCCTTCGTTGCGGGCCACACCATAGCCCCAGATTAGCAGGATCAGGCCAAGAAGGGCGAAGACGGAATAGATGCCCTTCCAGGTCCCCTCGCCCATGCGCTCGACCTGACGCTGCCGCCAGGCGGGCGCGACGATATCGACGGAATGGATTCCGAGAAACAGGATGATGCCGAGAAGAAGGATCGTCATGAGGCTGGCTTTCAGGCTGGCGCGACTACTTTCCCTAGCACCAAGCAGTGCGGCCGCCCATCCCTTTCGCGTCCGCATCCCCGCCATATTCGGGTTCTAGCCCGCAGCCTCCTTCGAGAGGGGATCGATGTTCGTTCAACGCCATGCCGCTGTCGCCGCCATCCTGGCTGCCGCCATCCCAACCGCCTTGTTCGCCCAGGAAGCGGCGCCTCAGGCTGCGCCGCAATATGTGGTGATCTCGTTCGATGGCGCGCATGACAATGCGTTGTGGGAGCGAAGCCGCGCGCTGGCTGCGCAAACGGGCGCGCATTTCACCTACTTCCTGTCCTGCGTTTACCTGCTTTCGCCGGAAACCAAGTCCGCCTACCAGGCGCCGCATCACTCACGCGGCCGCTCGAATGTGGGCTTTGCGGAGACGCGCGAGGATGTCGTCGGACGGCTCCAGCAGATCTGGATGGCCCGAAGCGAAGGTCACGAGATCGGCAGTCATGGCTGCGGCCATTACGATGGCAAGGACTGGTCGAAGGCCGATTGGCTGACGGAGTTCGACAGCTTCAGCAAGATTGTGCGCGATGTCTACACCATCAACGGGATCGACGGTGAACCGGCCGAGTGGAAGCGCTTTGCCGAAAACGAGATCAAGGGTTTTCGCGTTCCCTATCTGTCCACCAGCAAGGGGCTCGACGCGGCACTGGCGCAGGCCGGCTTCCAGTATAGCGCCAGCGGCGTTTCGGACGGCCCGGTTGAAGCCGACCGCAAGCCCAAGGTGCCGCTTTACTCCCTTCCGATGGTGCCGGAAGGCCCGAAATCGCGGCGCATCATTGCGATGGACTACAATCTTTATGTTCGTCATTCCGGCGGCAAGGAGAAGACGGAAGACAGCGCGGCCTTTTCCGAGCGCACCTATCAGGCCTTCAAGACCGCCTATGATGCCGAGATCGCGGGCAAGAAGCGACCGCTCCAGTTCGGCTTCCACTTTGTCCTGATGAACGGCGGCGCCTACTGGGACGCCCTCGAGCGCTTTGCCCGCGAGGTTTGTGTCCGTCCGGAAACCAAATGCGTGAGCTATCGCGAGCTGGAAGCGCTCACCAGCGCGACCAGGAGCGCTGGCGGCTGATCCTCAGGCTCAGGTCGCCGGCTGACCCTCCGGCGCCACACCGGCCTGCTCACGCTGCAGATAATGCCGATCGACAGCGGGCAGCTCGCCGCCCTCGATCTGCGCCTCGAAGGCGCGTAGACGCTTGTAGATTGAGATTAGCTCGACGATCGTCGGCCAGGAGTTCACGAGATACTGGAACGACGACGCGACCTGGCTGAAGGCAGACAGGATCTGCTGGAAGATGCCGAACGTGATGCGACCGACCGCAATCGTTGGCACCAGGATCAGCGTGGCAAAGATGACATCCGACTGGAGATAGAGGTACCGCGCGACGTTGAAGTAGACATAGTGGAAGTAGAGCGTGAAATAGTTCTTCCTCACATTGTCGAAGAGTTCCGCCAGGGTGATGGGATCGGCGCGATCTGCATGATCTTCGCCGTAAACCAACTCTTTTCGGAAGGCCGCTTCCACACGCTGATTGCGAAATTCCAAACCTGGCAAACGAACACCAACCACAGCCAGCAGCACCGTGCCGAACAGCGACCACGCAATGGCAGCAAACATGAGCGGGTAAGGGATCGCGCCAACCAGCGGCAGATGGGTGACGTGAACCGACAGAGCCGCAAGCATTGGCAGGAATGCAATCAGGGTCATGACGGAATCGACGAGACTCACACCCAAGCTCTGCACCGTCGATGAAAACCGCATGGTGTCTTCCTGAACACGTTGCGAAGCGCCTTCGATGTGGCGCAGGCGTGGCCAGTGGTAGGTGTAGAACTCATTCATCGCGGTGCGCCAGCGGAAGATCCAATGGCTGACAAAGAAGATGTTCAAGACGGCAACAGTAATGCCCACCAGTGCGATCGTCAGGAACTGCGCCACCCCGGTATAAAGCTCCGCTGCCTGAACCGAGCCTGGCGTCGTTAGTGCTCGCTGAATGGTGTCGTAGAATGGGCCCCGCCAGTTATTCAACTGAAGCGAAACCTGAACGGAAAAATTGGTGATGAAAATCACGAGGCCTGAGCCAAGCACCGACCATGCCTGCCAGCGATGCGGCGAGAACCAGAACCACAAAGCCGAAAAGATCAGAATGGCACTGGCGAAATAGATATAGAACCAGAGGTAAGCGCGCGACATGAAGACCGACACGCCGACAATAGGCGCCGCATCCGCTGCGGCAGGCGGCAGGTTCAGGAGCGCACCTAGTTGCTCGCCGCCGAAAAACCAGCCGAGCACGGCAATCAGGCTCCATACGGCGGCCGTTACGAAGAACAGCCGCGGACGCGGGAAAAACGAAACGAACAAGATTGGTAATCCTTCGAAGGCCGCCGCGCTCAGCGTGCAGGCAGTGTGCTTTGCGCACTCACGTCGCGAATTGGTACGGATTCGTGGCGAGGATTGGCATTCCTGCGAGGTAGCTGCCTATGCGCCCTGCCGCATGGGCGAAACCCGTCCTTCGATACCAGACCAGAAGGCGATCGCGCCCGACAGAAGCAGCAGCACTGCGGCGCCAAGCGAGGGCACAAGGAAGCCTCCCGTCCAGGCCGCAACGTAGCCGGCAGCGATGGGTGCGAGGACCTGACCGATCCCGAACGCAGCCGTCATGACAGCCAGGGCCTTTCTCGGCGCTGTTGGCGTGGAGATGCGGCCGGCTGCAAGACCATAGGCCGTAATCACCATGAAGGTGGCGCCCAGCAACGCGCCGCCGATCAAAGGTCCGACCGTGCCAGGGATCATCACGCTTGCCAGAACGCCAAAGCTTTCGATCAGGCAGGCGGCAACATAGGCGCCGACCACGCCGACGCGCGCAGCAGCGATCTTCCAGACATGCAGCGACAGGAAGGCCGTGACGCCAGTCACCAGCCAGACACCCGCTTCCATCAACGCACCGCCATTGCCGGCGCGCACGATGGCAATCAGGAAGGTCGCCGTTACCACATAGCCGGCACCGAAGATGCCGTAAGCGAGGGTCATGGCCCAGAACGGCCGGGATTTTGGCAGAGGCGGCTCGCGCTCGGCTACCGAACCACCTTTCGCTGCAGGTTCCAGCAGAAGAAAGACAACAAGCGTGCCGGCCAGCGACAAGGCGCCTGACGCGAACCACCCCCAACGCCAACTGGCTTCCTCGACATAAACGATACCGGTCAGAACCGACGAAAGGGCAATGCCTAGTCCCACGCCGGAAAACACGATTGCCTGGAGATCCATGCGTCCGGCCTGGCCAAGGCGCGCGAAAACAAGAGTCGTCGTGAAAACGAGGCAGAAGGCGCTGGCCAGGCCGGCTACGAACCGGATCAGCATGAAAAGAATAAAGTCATTTCCCAGGCCCATCGCCGCCGCCAACAGGCTTGAGGCCAAGAGAGAGCTCAGCGCGATGATGCGTTCCTTGCCGTGCGCCCAGCCGCCTGCGGCAAGGATCGCCCCCAGCAGGTAACCCACGAAGTTGGCCGATGCGACCCAGCCCGCTTGAGATACTGTGAGGCCGGCGCCCGTCATCATGGAAGGCAGGAGCGGCGTGAACACGAAGCGCCCTATGCCCATCGCCGTTGCAAGGCTGGCCATGCCGGCCAAAGCGGTCAAGAGAGCTTTGTTGTGCTGCAAGGCTTGTGCCTACGAATGAGAAGCCGGCTGGAAGTGCTTCGAACATATATAAGACATCGACGAGACACCAAAGGAACAAAGTGCCTGAAGCGGCGTTGCGGTGGCGTTCGTAACAGAAGGTCCAGTCCTGTTCATGCGAAGCATTCTCTACATCATCGGCGTGGTGGTTATCGTTCTCTTTATCCTCTCCTACGCCGGTTATCGTTGATCGCTTCACGGAACTTGACGGAAAACCTGCTCCACGACTGATCCTGGAGCAAGGAGAGGGAAGTACAAACCATGTCTTTGGGTGACACAACATCGGGCGTGACCATCGTCGAGACGGGAGCCGGCGAGAAGACCGGTTCTTACGTCGATTGGGCTGCCATCATCGCAGGCGCCGTTCTGGCCACTGCCATTTCATTCGTCCTGATCACATTCGGATCGGCTCTCGGCCTGTCGCTGACTTCGCCCTACGAAGGCGAAAGCACGTCGCTTTGGGGCATTGCGCTTGCTGCCGGTCTTTGGCTGCTGTGGGTTCAGGTTTCGGCTTTCGGCGCCGGGGCTTACATCACGGGCCGTCTTCGCCGCCGCGCTTATGATGCGACCGAGCACGAGTCCGACATCCGCGACGGCTCGCACGGTCTGCTGGTTTGGGGCGTCGGTGCCCTCCTCGGCGCTTTCCTTGCCGTGTCCAGCCTCGGCGCTGCGACCAGCACGGCTGCCAATGCCGTTTCGAATATTGCAGGCGGCGCGGCTAGCGCTGTTGGCGGCATCGCTTCGGGCGCAGGCAATGCAGCTGACAATCCTGCGATTGCCGGTTATGTGGATCGCTTGTTCCGCGGCCAGGCCGGTCAGCCGATCACACCGGAAACCCGTTCGGAAGTTGGCCGCATCTTCACGTCCTCCATTGCGGACGGTGAGTTCAAGAACGAGGACCGCGATTATGTCGCTGGCTTGATCGCTCAGAACGCTGGCATCCCGCAGGAAGAAGCCCGCGCTCGTGTCGACCAGGCTGTGGCTACGGCTGAGCAGGCCGAACAGGCTGCTCGTGATGCAGCGGAAGCCGCTCGCAAGACGGCGCTGGTCGTCGCCTTCTTCACTGCCGCTTCGTTGGCCGTCAGCGCAGCCGTCGCATTCTTCGCAGCCGGCCTCGGCGGCCGCCACCGCGATGAAGGCGTCATCATCGAAGGTCTTGGCATCCGTCGATAAGCTTCAGGAAAAGGCGGGCAGCCGCCTTTTTCCACGGCAGTGTCGGTGTTCGTCAGGAACTCCTCATACACATCCGCGTTACTTCATAGATCCGCTAATCTGAAAGGCTCATAAAATGAACGGTATCATCTATCTCGTCGGTCTGGTCGTCGTCGTTCTCGCGATCCTGTCCTTCCTCGGTCTTCGTTGATCGATTGAACTTTTCGGAAAAACGCCCTGCCCTTAACCGGCGGGGCGTTTTCGTTTGCGCTTGCTGAAATCGGATTTGACAGCAAGCAGCGGGAAGCTGACGATCATCGCCTTGCCTATGATGCGCTAAGCCCCATAAGGACACGTCATGTCGCTCTCTTCTCAATCCACGTTCGATCCATTTCAGGACTTACGCTGGAAAGCTGTGGTGGAACGCGATGCGATAGCCGACGATCATTTCGTTTACGCAGTCCTGACTACCGGCATCTTTTGCCGACCGTCCTGCCCCTCCCGCCGCGCCAAGCCCGAAAACGTCCGGTTCTTCGCAAGAGCTGAAGAGGCTGCCGAAGCCGGTTTCCGTCCCTGCCTTCGCTGCAAGCCGCAAGCTGCCTCACTTAAGCAGACGCAAGCACAACTCATTATCGATGCCTGCAAGCAGATCGAAACCGCGGAAGAGCTTCCGCAGCTGGATGCCCTCGCCTCCGCTGCCCGCCTCAGCCCGTTTCATTTCCACCGCCTGTTCAAACAGCATACCGGTTTGACGCCGCGCGCTTATGGTGCCTCGCGCCGCGTCGAGAAACTCCGTGCCGCCCTCGACGGTGGGAGTAACGTCACCACAGCCATCTACGAGGCCGGCTTCAATGCCAGCAGTCGCGCTTATGACCAGGCAAATGAGGTTTTGGGTATGACACCGGGCGCGTATAAGCGCGGCGGAACAAGTGCACGCATTCACTTTGCCATCGGCACATGCGCGCTGGGGCACATCCTTGTCGCGCAAAGCGAGAAAGGTCTTTGTGCAATTCTGCTGGGCGACGAGCCGGACGCCTTGCTGAAAGACCTGCAAGACCGGTTTCCAAAGGCCGAACTGATCGGCGCTGATCCCGCTTTCGAGACAACCGTCGCCGCAGTGATCGGCTTCGTGGAAGCTCCGCGCATCGGTCTCGATCTTCCGCTTGATATTCGCGGCACTGCCTTTCAGGAGCGTGTGTGGCAGGCGCTGCGCGGCATTCCGGTGGGTACGACAGTCAGCTACGCGGAACTGGCCGAGCAGATCGGCCAGCCGAGCGCGGTGCGTGCCGTCGCCGGCGCCTGCGCAGC
>NZ_DAMBUH010000077.1:13296-16423 GCF_032053605.1 Tianweitania sp. | reverse complement strand
AATGGCGAAGAGTTTCTGGATCGCGTGGAGCGCGAAACGGGTCTACAGCTCGAGATTATCGACCGCGAAACGGAAGCGCGGCTGGCCGTGTCCGGCTGCGGATCGCTGGTGGAGCGTGGCACGAAGGCGGTGGTGCTGTTCGATATCGGCGGCGGCTCTTCGGAAATTGCGCTAGTGGATGTGTCCGGCGAGCGGCGGCCCCGTTTGGCGCGCCATATCGTGGCGTGGACCTCCTTGCCGGTGGGCGTGGTTTCCCTGGCCGAACGCTTCGGTGGCCGCACGGTGACGCCCGAAATTTTCCAAGCGATGGTTGCCGATGTGGCCGGGATGCTCGACCGCTTCGATGAGCGCGGTAAGCTTGGTGCCTTGGCGAAAGGGCCGGATTTCCATCTGCTCGGCACCTCCGGCACGGTCACCACGCTGGCCGGCGTGCATCTTGGTCTGGAGCGTTATGACCGCCGCCGTGTCGACGGCTTATGGCTCGATCGCGCGAATGTCGACGCCATGATCGCCAAGCTCGTATCGTGGGATTTCGCCGAGCGGGTTGCCAACCCCTGCATCGGACCGGACCGCGCCGATCTCGTGCTCGCCGGTTGCGCGATCCTGGAAGCGATCCGCGCTGTCTGGCCGTCGGAGCGGCTGCGGGTTGCCGATCGCGGTTTGCGCGAGGGCATTTTAAGTGAACTGATGGGCGACGATGGCGCTTGGCGCCGTCAAACCAACACCAACAATCAGCGGCAGGGTACGCGATGAAACCGCCGAGCAAACGACCGGGTAGTTCGACCGCGGGAAGCGGCGCGCGTGCGCTCAAGACCCGCATCAAGAAGACCAAGCTGAAAAACTCGTCCCGGCGCTGGCTCGAACGGCACCTCAACGACCCCTACGTGCATCGTTCCAAGATGGAAGGCTACCGTGCGCGCTCGGCCTATAAGCTGATCGAGATCGACGACCGCTACCACATCCTGAAAAAGGGACTGCGGGTGATCGACCTTGGCGCGGCTCCGGGCGGCTGGTGCCAGGTTGCGGTTCAGCGCGTCACTTCGAGCGACGAAGACAAGCGCGTCGTCGGCATCGATTATCTCGAAATGGACGAGTTGCCCGGCGTCAAGCTTCTGCAACTCGACTTCCTGGAGGATGAGGCCCCGGCGAGGCTGATGGAAGCGTTGGGCGGGCCGCCGGACATCGTCCTGTCGGATATGGCGGCGCCGACGACCGGCCACAGCCGCACCGATCACATCCGCACCATGCATCTTTGTGAAGTCGCAGCGGATTTCGCGATTTCGGTGCTGAAGCCCGGCGGGCATTTCCTCGCCAAGACCTTCCAGGGCGGCACGGAAAACGAGTTGCTCGATCGCTTGAAGAAGAATTTCAAGTCGGTCCACCACGTCAAGCCGGCAGCCTCGCGCGCCGAGTCCGTCGAGCTTTATCTTCTTGCGCGCGACTTCAAGGGTCGGGCGCCGGAGATCGCGGAAGAGGCGGAAGACGCCGAAGACGTGAGCTAAACCACCGGCGGCTGCTGCGCGACGGGATCCTCCGGCGGTGGCGGTCGCCGATGGCCGGATACATCGCTGCCTGCATGACGATCCATGAAGAAGAAGGGCACGATCGCCAGCATCGAGATCAGGCCGACGATGGTGAAGGCGATGACGAAGGTCGATTGCCCCAGCTGTAAGCCAGTGAAGATCGGTGCGATTTCCAGGATGGCGCCTGCGATGGCCACGCCGATCGCGACGGAAATCTGCTGCGAGGCCGCCGCGATCGCGGTTGCCTGACCCGCATCCTTGTTCTCCACCTCGGCAAACACCAGCGCGTTGGCCGAGGTGAAGAAGAGCGAGCGGAAGAAGCCTGCGAACAGCAGCACCACGGTGATCACCAGATGCGGCGTGGCAGCGGTGAAGAAGCCGTTGGCGATGATCAGGACGCCGCCGATCAGGCCGGCGCCGATCAGGACGGTGCGGAAGCCGCCGAGCCGGAGCAGTGATGGCGCCAGCATCTTCATCATCAGTGCACCGCCGGCCGACGCGAAGGTGAGCAGTCCGGACTGGAACGGCGTCAGGTCGAACACGAGCTGGAAGAACAGCGGCAGCAGGAACGGGATCGCGCCGATGCCGAAGCGGAACAGCGTGCCGCCCATGATCGCGCGCCGGAAGGTCGGGTTGCGAAACATGCGCAGGTCGATGATCGGCGCCGGATGGCGTCGGGCATGGCGGATATAGAACAGGCCTGAAACCAGGCCGACGCCGACCGTCAGCAGGCCCACCCACATCGGAAGAACGGGAAGGCTCGTGACCGACAGGCCGAACACCAGCCCGGATGCCGCGAGCCCCGCCATGACGAAGCCGGCCGCATCGATCCGCGCGCCCTTGATGCCCGGCATTTCCGGCATAATGCGACCGGCGAAATAGATGCCGGCAAGGCCGATCGGCACGTTGATCAGGAAGATCCAGTGCCAGGAGAAGTAGGTGGTGATGAAGCCGCCCACCGGTGGTCCGACCAGCGGGCCGATAAGGCCAGGGATGGTCAAGAGCGCCATGGCATTCACCAGATCGGCCTTCGATGTCGCCCGCACCAGAACGAGGCGCGCAACCGGCGTCATCATCGCGCCGCCCATGCCTTGCAGGAACCGCGCGCCGACAAAGGCACCGAGCGAGCCGGAAAAGGCGCAGGCGATCGAGCCGAGCACGAAAACGGCGATTGCCGTGCGAAACACGGTCTTTGCACCGTAACGATCCGCCATCCAGCCGCTGACCGGGATGAAGATCGCGACCGAAACAAGATAGGCCGTCAGCGCCAGCTTCAGCGCGATCGGGCTCGTTTCAATGTCGCGCGCGATGGCCGGCAGGGAGGTCGAGATCACCGTCGAATCCATGTTCTCCATGAACAAGGCGACGGCCAGCACGATGGGAAGCGCGCGATTGAACCCGGCGGTCTTCACAGGAGGCTGGTTTTCGGCGGAAGAAACACGATCCATAGATGGCTATCTTTGTTGTCCGGGCTTCTTTGGACCGGCATCGAACCCTTCGCAAGGCGTAACGTTGGTGTGAAAGGGATTGCCGGCGCGTTCTGCTCGGCCAGCTTACCGAGCATACCCGCTGCCGTGCCTTGTTTTCGCCAACCCTCATTGCTG
>NZ_DAMBUH010000077.1:7694-13092 GCF_032053605.1 Tianweitania sp. | reverse complement strand
CGGAAGCTTCGAGGTGACGGTGCTGCTCGATGGCATCCGGCCGGGCGATGGCCCATATCCGACCTTTGGCGCGGATCAGAAGGCCGAAGATGTGGAAGCGCTGATGGTGGAGAATTTCCTGCCGCCCACGCGCATGATCAACCAGTTTAACCCCGTGCTGGTGAATACCGGCAGCGAGCTGGTGCTGTTCGACACCGGCATGGGCCCGGACGGGCGCCAGGCCGGCATGGGCCAGCTGACGCGCCGCATCGCCGATTCCGGTTATTCGCCGGCGGATATCACCACCGTCGTGATCACCCACATGCATGGCGACCATATCAACGGTTTGATCGAAGGCGACCAGCCGGCCTTCATCGGTGCGCGCTATGTGGCCGGTCAGACCGAATGGGACTTCTGGACCTCGCCCGATCGCAAGGGCACGCCGGCCGAAGGCAATGCCAAAGCCGTGCAGGCCAAGGTTGTGCCGCTGAAGGACAAGACCACGTTTATCCAGGACAAGGCTGTGGTGACGCCGGGCGTCACCGCTATGGCTGCACCCGGTCATACGCCGGGCCACATGGTGTTCATGCTGGAATCGCAGGGCCGCAAGCTGCTGCTGACGGCCGATACTGCCAATCACTTCGTCGCCTCCTTGCAGCGGCCGGATTGGGAAGTGTCGTTCGATGTCGACAAGGCGCAGGCAGCGGCGACACGCAAGACGATTTTCGGCATGCTGGCTTCCGAAAAGATGCCCTTCATCGGCTATCACATGCCGCATCCCTCGGTCGGCTATGTCGAGGAGATGGGCCCCGGCTTCCGCTTCGTGCCCGCGACCTACCAGTTCCAGGTCTGAGCCGACGACCGACAGCGCAGGGGATGACGCAAGGCGGCGTCTTCCCTTTCGCCTGTCGGCGTGGTAGCAGCCACTGCCATTCTCCACACGGAAGAAAAGATCAGGCACGCCTCTATGGTGTAGCCCGGTTTCTCATTTCCGCTTTGCAAGGACTGGCATAATGGCGCGCATCATCGAAACCATCACGGGCGCACATGCGCTGACCTTCGACGACGTGCTGTTGCAGCCCGGTCATTCCGAAGTGATGCCTGGCCAGACCGACATCCGCACCAAGATCGCCCACGACATCGAACTCAACCTGCCGATCCTGTCAGCTGCGATGGACACGGTGACGGAAGCGCGTCTCGCAATTGCGATGGCGCAGGCCGGCGGCATCGGCGTCATACACCGCAACTTCACGCCGATCGAGCAGGCCGAACAGGTCCGTCAGGTCAAGAAGTTCGAATCCGGCATGGTGGTCAATCCCGTTACCATCGGCCCGGACGCCACGCTGGCCGATGCCCTGACCCTCATGAAGACGCACAGCATTTCCGGTATTCCGGTAGTGGACAATGCCGGCCTCGGCGGCCCGCGCGTTGGCCGTCTGCTCGGCATCCTCACCAATCGCGACGTGCGCTTTGCGTCGGATCCGAGCCAGAAGGTTCATGAACTGATGACGAAGGAAAACCTCGTCACGGTGAAGGACAATGTCAGCCAGGACGAAGCCAAGCGCCTGCTGCATCAGCGCCGCATTGAAAAGCTCTTGGTGGTGGACGATCAGGGCTATTGCGTCGGCCTCATCACCGTCAAGGACATGGAGAAGTCGCAGCTCAACCCGCATGCGTCCAAGGATGCGCAGGGACGTTTGCGCGTCGCCGCCGCCACCACCGTGGGTGCCGACGGCATGGAGCGCGCCGAGCGCCTGATCGAAGCGGGCGTAGATCTTCTGGTGATCGACACCGCCCATGGCCATTCGCAGCGCGTGCTGGACGCCGTGACGGCGGCCAAGAAGATGTCGAACTCAGTGCGCATCATGGCCGGCAATGTCGCAACCGCCGAAGGCACCAAGGCGCTGATCGATGCCGGCGCGGACGCCGTCAAGGTCGGCATCGGACCGGGCTCGATCTGCACCACGCGTATCGTGGCCGGCGTCGGCGTTCCGCAGCTGTCGGCCGTCATGTCTGCGGCTGAAGAAGCGGACAAGCAGAACGTTTCGGTGATCGCCGATGGCGGCATCAAATATTCCGGCGATCTCGCCAAGGCGCTGGCTGCGGGTGCGGGTGCTGCCATGATCGGGTCACTGCTTGCCGGCACGGAAGAAAGCCCCGGCGAAGTCTATCTGCACCAGGGCCGCTCCTTCAAATCTTACCGCGGCATGGGCTCGGTCGGCGCCATGGCACGCGGTTCGGCTGACCGCTACTTCCAGGCGGAAGTGCGCGACACGCTGAAGCTCGTTCCCGAGGGCATCGAAGGCCAGGTGCCCTACAAGGGGCCAGTCTCCGGCGTGCTGCACCAGCTTGCCGGCGGCCTGCGTGCCGCCATGGGCTATGTCGGCGCACCGACGCTCGGCGAACTGCGTGATCGCGCAACCTTCGTGCGTATTTCCAGCGCTGGTTTGCGTGAAAGCCACGCGCATGACGTGACGATCACCCGCGAAAGCCCGAACTATCCCGGCGTGATGTAAGCGAGGCGATGCGCTTTCTGCGTAATCCCGGTGTTCTGACGGTCGCGGCCATCCCGGTCGCGCTCGTCATGCTTGCCTTTGAGTTCCTCTATCTGCGCCCGCTGACCGGCGGGCAGGCCAGCCTCGACTGGCGCTTCGATGGCTTCAAGCCGATGGAAGCGCTGTCCTGGCTGACCGCACTCGGGCCCCGCGGCCGCGAGGCGGTGCTAGTTTGGCATTATCTCACCGCCGACCTTCTGTTTCCGGTTCTTGTCGGCTTCGCGCTCGGCGGCTTTACCTATTATGCCGCCCGCCGCGTGTCCTTCTTCCGCCGCTTGGCCGATTCGACTTTGCGCAAGCTCTGCGTCCTCTGGATCCTGCCCTATCTCATCGTCGATTACGGCGAGAACATCATGATCTCGGCGATGCTGGTGGACCCCGTCGGCGTCAGCCATTCGCTGATCCGAACGGCATCGGTCTTCGTGATCCTGAAGCACGTCTTCTTCGGCATCGGGCTGATCGTGATTGCGGCGCTCAGCGTGCTGGCACGCCGCGAAGCAAACAGGTCAATGTAAGGCGCCGAGCGTCAGCGCGTCTTCACCTGGAAGGCCACGTCTATATTGCCCCGGACCGCATTGGAATACGGGCACACGGCATGCGCTTGCTTCACGATCGCTTCCGCGGTGGCTTGATCCACGCCCGCAATTGTCACTTCCATCGCAACGGTCAGTGAAAAGCCCTTGTTGTCGTTCGGCTCCATTCCGACGGTCGCTGCGACTTCGATGTCGTCGTCGCCGATCTTGTCCGCCTTGGTGCGCGTGACATGGATCACGGCATTTTCGAAACACGCGGCATAGCCGGCGGCAAAGAGCTGCTCGGGGTTTGTGGCGTTGCCTTTGCCGCCGAGATTTGTCGGTAGTGCTAGGCTCAGGTCCAGCAAACCGTCGTCGCTGCGCACGGTACCCGATCGTCCGCCAACAGCTACGACGCGGGTGGAATAAACTGCTGTCATTATCAAAAACTCCGTTGGGACCAACGCGATATAGGAGCGCCAACCACGCAGAAACAGGCGCAGCGTATGCCTTTATGCGGGCTTCACGCTGCCCAGGTCGCGCGGATCAAGGCGCAGAGCTGTTCGCATTCCTGGCCGCGAAGGCCGTTACGGCGTTGGAACAAGGCGATCGCACGGGTCGGTGCCGGCTTGGCGAAAGGCACGATCTTCAGCCCCGCGATCGTGTTGGCGGATGCAACCGCCATTTCAGGAATAAGCGTCACGCCGAGCTCATTCGCCACCATTTGCAGGAGCGTGGTGAGGCTGGTGGCGCCGAAGCGCTTCATGGCGACGGGCTTGACCTGGGTGCAGACGGCCAGCGCCTGTTCGCGCAAGCAATGCCCTTCCTCGAGCAGCATCAGGCGTTCGAGCGCCGGGCTGTCCGGCGGCACGGGCGGCGCGATGAAGTCAGGATCGGAAGCCGGCACCGCCAGAAAGAAGCTTTCGTCGAACAGTGGCGTGGCCATCATCTGCCGGTCTTCGATCGGCAGCGCGGCAACAAAGGCGTCGATCTCGCCGGCCAGCAGCGCATCGGTCAAATGCGGCGTTAGCGCCTCCCGTAACTCCAGCTGGAACGCTGGAAAACTCTGCCGCAGCACAGGCAGGAGAGGGGGCAGCAGATAAGGCGCGATGGTCGGAATAAGCCCGAGCCGAAAGCGCCCCTGCATGGTGGAAGGGCGTCGCCCGCTGCTTTCGAAACTGCGAGTCGATTGAAGGATGCCGGTCGCCTGCGGCAGCAATATCTGACCTTCTTCGGTGAGACTGACCGCACGTCGTGCGCGATTGAACAAGCGGCAACCCAGCACCTCCTCAAGCTCCGCGATCTGTGCCGAAAGCGCCGGCTGCGTCACGCCGCACAAGGCGGCTGCCCGCCCGAAATGCAGCGTTTCGGCGAGCGCCTCGAAATATTCCAGCTGTCGCAGGCTCGTTCGGATCATCACCCCTTCTTATCAAAACAAGAAGAAATGGCAATTTGCGATTATCGCTGATGCGCGTTACCACACAGTCCGAACGAGGATGGGCGATCGCCGATCCTTCAAACCCAGCAGCCTCGCCAGGGAGTTTAATCATGGATGCAGTGACCGACGACAAGACCGAGGGCCAGTGCCCCGTAGCCCATGGCGGTGGTGGAAAGAACGGTGCCCCTGGCGACAAGAAGAAGCCATCGAATCGCGGCTGGTGGCCGGATGCGCTCGACATCGAGATGCTTCATCGCAATTCCGACCTGTCCAACCCGATGGGCGGTGACTTCGATTACGCCGAAGAGTTCAAGACGCTCGACCTCGATGCGGTGATGACGGACCTCAAGGCCCTCATGACCGACAACAAGGATTGGTGGCCGGCCGACTTCGGCCATTATGGCGGTCTCATGGTCCGCATGGCCTGGCACTCGGCCGGCACCTATCGCATCACCGACGGCCGCGGCGGCGCGGGTGCTGGACAGCAGCGCTTCGCCCCGCTGAATTCCTGGCCGGACAATGCCAACCTCGACAAGGCGCGGCGCATGCTGTGGCCAATCAAGCAGAAGTACGGCCGCAAGCTGTCTTGGGCGGATCTGATGATCCTGACCGGCAATGCCGCGCTGGAATCGATGGGCTTCAATACGTTCGGTTTCGCTGGTGGCCGCGTCGACGTTTGGGAGCCGGAAGAGCTTTATTGGGGGCCTGAAGGCACCTGGCTCGGTGACGAGCGCTATAGCGGTGAGCGCCAGCTTTCCGAGCCGCTGGGCGCCGTCCAGATGGGCCTGATTTACGTCAATCCGGAAGGCCCGAACGGCAATCCTGATCCGCTCGCTTCGGCCCGTGACATCCGCGAAACCTTTGCCCGCATGGCCATGAATGACGAGGAAACCGTCGCGCTGATCGCCGGCGGT
>NZ_DAMBUH010000077.1:0-7681 GCF_032053605.1 Tianweitania sp. | reverse complement strand
GACGCATGGCGCGGGCGATCCGTCGCTGGTTGGTCCCGAGCCGGAAAGCGGTGCGCTTGAGGATCAGGGTCTCGGCTGGAAAAGCAAGTACGAAACTGGCCACGGCACCCACGCCATCACCGCCGGTGTCGAAGTCACCTGGACGCAGGAGCCCACCAAGTGGACCAACCTGTACTTCAAGAACCTGTTCGAGAACGAATGGGAACTGACCACGAGCCCGGCCGGTGCCAAGCAGTGGGTGGCCAAGAACGCTGAGCCATCGATCCCGGATGCTTTCGACCCCTCGAAGAAGCATCTGCCGACCATGCTGACCTCGGATCTAGCTTTGCGCGTTGACCCGACCTACG
The DNA here is from genome assembly GCF_032053605.1 of Tianweitania sp. Lineage (NCBI taxonomy): Bacteria > Pseudomonadati > Pseudomonadota > Alphaproteobacteria > Hyphomicrobiales > Phyllobacteriaceae > Tianweitania > Tianweitania sp. The sequence goes on along the minus strand of NZ_DAMBUH010000077.1, from coordinate 7,334 downwards.
AGAAGATCTCGCGTCGCTTCTACGAGAACCCGGACCAGTTCGCCGACGCCTTTGCCCGCGCCTGGTTCAAGCTGACCCACCGCGACATGGGTCCGCGCGTGCGTTACCTCGGACCCTGGGTGCCGCAGGAAGAGCTGATCTGGCAGGACGTCGTTCCCGTCAACGACCAGCCTCTGGCCGACAGCGATGTAGCAGCCTTGAAGGAGAAGATCCTGGCGTCCGGCCTTTCGGTCGCGCAGCTCGTTTCCACCGCCTGGGCTTCGGCTTCGACCTTCCGTCGCTCCGACAAGCGCGGCGGCGCCAATGGTGCACGCGTTCGCCTGGAGCCGCAGAAGGATTGGGAAGCCAACGAGCCCGCAAAGCTGCAGGCCGTTCTGCAGAAGCTCGAGACGATCAAGGCTGAGTTCGGCAAGTCGGTGACGCTCGCCGACCTGATCGTTCTGGCTGGTGCTGCCGGCGTCGAAAAGGCTGCTCGGGATGCCGGTCTCGACATCACGGTGCCGTTTGCACCGGGTCGCGGCGATGCCTCCCAGGAGCAGACCGACGTTCTCTCCTTCGCACCGCTGGAGCCACGCTATGACGGCTTCCGCAACTACACGCATTCCACCAAGCTGAAGTTCCTGAAGCCGGAAGAGGCTTTGGTGGACCGCGCGCAGTTGCTGACCCTCACAGGTCCAGAATTGACCGTTCTGCTCGGCGGGTTGCGCGTGCTCGGCGCCAACTACGGCGACACCAAGCATGGCGTATTTACGGACAAGCCTGGCACGCTGACGAACGACTTCTTCGTCAACCTGCTCGATATGGCGACCGAGTGGCAGGCACCCGATGCCAATGGCGTCTATCAGGGCGTCGACCGCAAGACCAAGGCGCCGAAGTGGACGGCAACCGGCATCGACCTCATCTTCGGCTCGCATTCGCATCTGCGCGCCTATGCCGAAGTCTATGCCACGACCGACTCCAAGGAGAAGTTCGCACGGGATTTCGTCGCAGCTTGGGTCAAGGTCATGAACGCTGACCGCTTCGACATCCAGAAGCCGGATCGCCTCGAGGGCTGAGGCTTTCGTCCATCAAGTTGAAAGGGCTGGGAGCAATCCCGGCCCTTTTCTTTTTCCCACCATCTCGCTAGCAATGTCGCGAACGGGTCAATCCGAACACGGGAAATACCGATATGCGTCTTGGCGGTCGGCTTGCGGCAGCAATTGAAGTCCTGTCCGACATGGAAAAGCGTCACCGCCCTGCGGCCGACGCTTTGAAGGACTGGGGCCTGTCCCATCGTTTCGCCGGGGCCGGCGACCGCGCCGCGATCGGCAACATCGTTTATGACGCGCTGCGTCGCCGTCGTTCCGCCGCCTGGCAGCTCGACGAAGAGAGCCCCCGTGCCGCAGCCTTCGGCGCGCTTCTGCTGGAATGGGGCGAAACGGCAGACAGCCTCGACCGCACGCTCGACGGCGACCGCTTCGCGCCCGAGCCGCTGAGCGAAACGGAAAAATCCGCCATCGCGTCTCGGAAACTTATCGACGCTCCCGATGTCGTCCGTGCCGACATCCCCGACTGGTGCCAGCCGCATCTCGAACGCTCCTTTGGCGAGGATTGGGTCGCCGAGGCCGCAGCTCTTGCCGCGCGTCCGCCGCTTGATCTGCGCGTCAACCGGTTGCAGTCCAACCGCGATCGAGTGCTCGCTGATATCAGCGAAACAGGAGCAACGTCGTCTGCCATTTCGCCGAATGGCATCCGCATTCCACCGATCGAAGGCTCTGGACGCCACCCAAATGTGCAGGTCGAACCCGCCTTTCAGAAGGGCTGGTTCGAAATTCAGGACGAAGGCTCGCAGATCGCCGCCACTTTGGCTTCCGCGAAGCCCGGCATGCAGGTGCTTGATTTCTGCGCCGGTGCCGGCGGAAAAACCCTCGCGCTAGCAGCTGAGATGGAAAACCGCGGCCAGATTTTTGCCTATGATTCCGATAAATCCCGCCTGGCCCCCATCTTTGACCGCCTGAAACGCGCTGAAACCCGCAACGTCCAAGCTGTTACCTCTCTGAATAGCTTGGACAAACTGGAAGGCGAGCTCGACCTCGTTCTGATCGACGCACCTTGCACCGGTTCAGGCACCTGGCGCCGCCGCCCGGACGCCAAATGGCGCCTGAGCACCCGGCAGCTCGATGTCCGCATCGGCGAACAGGCCGCCATCCTCGACAACGCCGCCCGCTTCGTAAAACCCGGCGGCCGCCTGGCTTACGTGACGTGCTCAGTGTTCGCCGAAGAGAACACGGATCAGGTCGAAGCCTTCCTCCAGCGCCATCCAGACTTCGCCTGCGTCGATCAGGAAGCGCTTTGGAATGAACGTCTTGAGACCGGCAAAGCCCGCTTCTCTGCCTCCGGTATCGTCATGACTCCGCTGACCACCGGCACCGACGGCTTCTTCTTCGCCGCGCTCGAACGCCGCGCCTGATCCTATCTGGACGAGGGAAGGGGAGGCGCTACCTTCATCATCATCATGAAGCGCATCCTCTCTCTTGTCCTGTTCTTGCTGCTGGTTGTCGGCGGCGGCTTGTTGATCGGCGCCACCAACCGGCCCGGCGAATGGTATCAAGGGCTGGCCAAGCCACCCTTCAACCCGCCGGATTGGCTCTTCGCGCCGGCCTGGACTATCCTCTACCTCTTTATCGCCTTCGTCGGCTGGCGCGTCTGGCAGGCGCAACCCACCGGCCGCCGTATGCAGCTGTGGTGGGCGCAGCTGGTGCTGAACTTCCTTTGGATGCCGATGTTCTTCGGCTTGCAGCAGATGGCGCTGGCGCTTGTCGTTATCCTCGCGCTGCTGGCCACGATCCTCGCCTTCATTTCCTTGAGCTGGCGTGTTGATCGGCTTTCGGCCTGGCTCTTCGTGCCCTATGCGCTTTGGACCGCTTTCGCGACCTATCTCAACATCTCTCTTATGGTGTTGAATTAGCCGGACCAGTTCTTGGCGTTGCGTCACTGGCCGGCATTTGCCATAGCTGCCCGATGGGGAGCGTGAGGTTTGATGGCAGCTAGCAAGCTCGTTGCAGGGGCAGATTTCGAAGATCGCGTTCGCGAAAGCTTCGCCCGCCAGAAAGTCATGACCACTATCGGCGCCAAGCTGACGAGTGTCACGCCGGGCATTGTCGAGATCGAGATGGACTTTGCCGACCAGCTCACGCAGCAGCATGGCTTCCTGCATGCCGGCGTCATTTCCATCGCCATGGACTCGGCATGCGGTTACGCCGCCTACACGGTGATGCCATCCGATGCCGCTGTGCTGACAATCGAGTTCAAGGTGAACCTGCTCGCGCCGGGCAAAGGCGAACGTTTCCTGTTTCGCGGCGAGGTCACCAAGCCCGGCCGCACCATTATCGTGGCCGATGGTCAAGCCTATGCCTTCGGCGCCGATGGCGAAGCCAAGCTGATTGCTACCATGACAGGCACGATGATGACGGTTGTAGGCCGAGACGGCATTGCGGGCTGAACGCTTCAGGCGCATCGCCGGCCGTCGCGTGCTGTTCGTCATGGCGGCGCAGGCGGAATATGGACCCTTTCTCCAGGCCCGCTTCCAGCCTTTGATGACGGGCATCGGTCCGGTTGAAGCGGCCATTGTCTTGACCGCAACGCTGGCCGAACTGGACCATGACGGCCTGCTGCCCGACCTCATCGTCTCGCTTGGTTCCGCCGGCAGCCGTGTACTCGAGCAGACCAAGGTCTATCAGGCCACCAGCGTGTCCTACCGCGACATGGATGCCTCGCCGCTCGGCTTCCCGCCCGGCGTCACGCCGCTCCTTGATCTGCCGGCCGTTCTGCCGCTGCCCTTCCAAATTCCCAACGTTCCAACGGCCACTTTGTCGACCGGCGCGAACATCGTGTCGGGCGCAGCTTACGACCGGATCGATGCCGACATGGTCGACATGGAAACCTTTGCATTGCTGCGCGCCGCCACGCGCTACAAGATTCCGCTGATCGCCTTGCGCGGGATTTCGGATGGAGCCGCCGAGCTGACCCATGTCGGCGACTGGACAGCTTATCTGCACATCGTCGACGAGAACCTTGCCTACGCGGTGGATCGTCTGGAAGATGGCTTGAATAGTGGGATCATTGCGCTCTGATCTTGCGTAAAGCGCCGTATGTCTCTAGACGCTCGCCATGAGCGAAGAACTTGCCCCCGACACAGTCCTTATCGTTGATTTCGGCAGCCAGGTCACCCAGCTGATTGCGCGGCGCGTCCGCGAAGCCGGCGTGTATTCCGAGATCGTTCCTTTCCAATCCGCCGATGAAGCTTTCGACCGTATCGCGCCGAAGGCCGTGATCCTTTCCGGCGGCCCGGCCTCCACCACGGAGATCGGCAGCCCGCGCGCGCCGCAGAAGATCTTCGACGCCGGCATCCCGGTGCTCGGCATCTGTTACGGCGAGCAGACGATCTGCGCTCAGCTCGGCGGCGGCGTCGAAGCCGGCCATCACCGCGAATTTGGCCGTGCCTTCCTGGAAATCCAGGATGATTGCGCCTTGTTCGAGGGGCTGTGGGCCAAAGGCACCCGCCATCAGGTCTGGATGAGCCATGGCGACCGCGTTACCGCACTGCCGGAAGGCTTCCGCGTTGTCGGCACCTCCACAGGCGCACCCTATGCGGCAATCGCCGATGAAAAGCGCCGCTTCTATGCCGTTCAGTTCCATCCGGAAGTCGTTCATACGCCGGACGGCGCCAAGCTGCTCGGCAACTTCGTTCACCGCATCGCCGGCATCAAGAGCGACTGGACCATGCGCGCTTATCGCGAGCATGCCGTACAGGCCATCCGCGATCAGGTCGGTTCGGGACGGGTCATCTGCGCGCTGTCGGGCGGAGTGGACTCTTCCGTCGCGGCCCTTCTGATCCATGAAGCCGTCGGCGAGCAACTCACCTGCATCCTCGTTGACCACGGCCTGATGCGCAAGAACGAGGCGGCGGACGTCGTCGAGATGTTCCGCGAGCACTACAATCTCCACCTCATCCTGGTGGACGCTGCTGACCGCTTCATCGGCGCGCTGGAAGGCGAGTCTGATCCGGAAAAGAAGCGAAAGACCATCGGCCGGCTTTTCATCGAAGTGTTCGAGGAAGAAGCCGCAAAGCTCGGCGGCGCCGATTTTCTGGCGCAGGGAACGCTATATCCCGACGTGATCGAAAGCGTGTCCTTCACCGGTGGGCCGTCCGTCACCATCAAGTCGCACCATAATGTCGGCGGTCTGCCAGACCGCATGAACATGAAGCTGGTCGAGCCGCTGCGCGAACTCTTCAAGGATGAAGTCCGTGTGCTCGGCAAGGAGCTCGGCCTGCCCGACAGCTTCATCGGCCGCCACCCGTTCCCCGGTCCCGGCCTCGCGATCCGCTGCCCCGGCGGCATCACCCGCGAAAAGCTGGAAATCCTGCGCGAAGCCGACGCGATCTATCTCGACGAAATCCGCAAGGCCGGCCTTTACGACGCAATCTGGCAAGCCTTCGCCGTCCTTCTGCCGGTTCAAACCGTCGGCGTGATGGGCGACGGCCGCACCTACGAGTTCGTCTGCGCGCTCCGCGCCGTGACCTCGGTCGACGGCATGACCGCCGACTTCTACCACTACGACATGGAATTCCTCGGCCGCGCCGCCACCCGCATCATCAACGAAGTCCGCGGCATCAATCGCGTCGTTTATGACGTGACCTCGAAGCCGCCCGGCACGATCGAGTGGGAATGACAGGCGATCTTGATCGCTGACCTGTCCGCACTTTGCGGGGGCACAAAGAAATGGGCGGCCGGGAATGCGATAGCAGCCTGAGCCGCCCGAATTGTTTTCGCTTCGCGGCTGATGCAGGTGAGAACGAAGATGAGCTTCTTGCAGCAACAGGTCACTGAAGCGCTCCGCAGCGTCGACGACCCCGAACTCGGCGTCAACATCGTCGACCTTGGGCTGGTCCGGTCGATCACCATCGATGGCGACGCGGTGACGGTCATCATGATGGTGACGACGCCCACTTGTCCGCTGGGCACCTTCTTGTCGGACAGCGCGCGAACCGCTGTAGAAGGGCGGTTGGGCCCGACATTCGCGGTCACGATCATCCTCGACAAGAAGGCGGTCTGGAGCCCAGATCTCGCCGTTCCCGAGGTCCGTGCGCGCTTCCAGAAACAACCGTCCTTTGTGGCGAGCGCGCTCAAGAAGGGCGTGTCTCGCTTGCTTGCACGGGCATGACACCCGCCGCTTCTCTCCGCGTCGGGCTGATGGGCGGAGCGGTTCTGTCGCTCGTGCTCGGATTGTCCGGCGGCTTTGCGCGGTTCGGCCTTACTCCTGCGCCGGCAACGGCAATCGAGTTTCACGGCGCCCTGATGATCTGCGGCTTCTTCGGAACCTTGGTCAGCCTGGAGCGAGCGGTTGCGAGCGGGCGATCTGCGGCATTTGCCGTGCCCGCTGCGGCCATCCTTGGCGTCCTGTCTCTTCTAATGGATCAGCCCGCATTTGGCGCATCCGCCTTCTTCCTGGCAGGCATCGGCTTGACGACCCTGACGGCCATCGCTGCCTTTCAGCTGCCGACCTTGTTCACCACCATCATGACGCTGGGCGCGGCTTTGTGGGTGGTCGGAAGCGGCTTGTGGCTCGCCGGACAGAGCATCTCCGACATCACCTATATCTGGCTGTGCTTCCTTCTCCTGACCATCGCGTCTGAACGGATCGAGCTGTCACGCCTGATGGAAAGTTCGCCCGGTGCCCGCGTTCTGCTTGGCGGCATCGTTCTCGTGCTCCTCGCAGCACTCGCACTCGGCCAACCCTGGAACGGCAGCCTCCTGTTCAGCCTGGCGATCGCAGCACTCGCCGTCTGGCTGTTCGCGCATGATATCGGCCGGCGGACCATTCGAATCGCAGGTCTTCCACGCTTCTCAGCGGCGTGCCTGCTGTCAGGTTATGGCTGGTTGCTGGTCGCGGCTGCTGTTCTAGCACTATGGCCGCCCGACGTAAGTTCTGCCGGCCATGACGCGGCTGTTCATACCATTGCGCTCGGCTTCGTGCTGTCGATGGTCTTCGCGCATGCGCCGATCATTCTGCCGGCCGTCGCACGTGCGCCGATCCATTATACGCCCGCCCTCTACCTCCCGGCGGCGATGCTTCAACTGGCCGTCGTGTTGCGGGTCGTAGGCGATATCGCCGACAGGCCTGACGTGCTTCCCGTTTCGGCCTGGGTAACGGTCGCGAGCATCCTCATTTATGCGCTTCTCCTCATCAGCACGGCTTGGAAGAAACAACCGTCACGATGACGCTTCGGCTTCCCGGTCGATCAGCGCGCGCTTTCGCTCCAGACCCCAACGATAACCAGACAGGCTGCCGTC
>NZ_DAMBUH010000076.1:0-16913 GCF_032053605.1 Tianweitania sp. | reverse complement strand
CGTGGCGCGCCAGACGCAAGCCGTGCAGGCTTATGCGCCGGCCCCAATAGCTGCGGCGCCCGCACCTGTCGCAGCTGCAGCCGCGGCAACTCCTGCGGCCCCCACCGGCGATCCGCTGAAAAACGCCGTGAAGTCGCCGATGGTCGGCACGGCCTATCTTTCGCCGGCACCTGGCGCACGCGCCTTCATCGAGGTCGGCCAGACCGTTCGCGAAGGCCAGACGATGCTGATCATCGAAGCCATGAAGACCATGAACCAGATCCCCGCTCCGCGCTCCGGCACCGTAGTCGCCATTCTGTGCGAAGATGCGCAGCCCGTAGAGTTCGGCGAGCCGCTGGTGGTGATCGAGTAAATCCATGTTCCAGAAAATCCTCATCGCGAACCGTGGCGAGATCGCGCTTCGCGTTTTGCGCGCCGCGAAGGAACTCGGCATCCAGACGGTGGCCGTGCATTCCACCGCGGACGCTGACGCCATGCATGTGCGCTTGGCCGATGAAAGCGTCTGCATCGGACCGCCGCCTGCCCGCGACAGCTATCTGAACATCCACCAGATCGTCGCCGCCTGCGAAATTACCGGCGCCGATGCGATCCATCCGGGCTACGGCTTCCTGTCGGAAAACGCGAAGTTCGCCGACATTCTGGCTGCCCACAACATCACCTTCATCGGCCCGTCGGGGGATCACATCCGCATCATGGGCGACAAGATCGAAGCCAAGCGCACCGCTAAGCGTCTCGGCATTCCGGTCGTGCCGGGTTCGGAAGGCGCGATCAGCGACGAAGTGGAGGCCAAGAGGGTCGCCGCGGAGATCGGCTATCCCGTTCTGATCAAGGCTTCGGCCGGCGGCGGCGGGCGCGGCATGAAGGTCGCGCGCACGGAAGCCGACCTGTCGGAAGCGCTGTCGACCGCACGTGCGGAAGCGGGTGCAGCCTTCGGCGACGATGCCGTTTACCTCGAAAAGTATCTGGAAAAACCGCGCCACATCGAAGTCCAAGTGATGGGCGACGGCATGGGCAAGGCGATCCATCTCGGCGAGCGCGACTGCTCGCTTCAGCGCCGCCACCAGAAGGTCTGGGAAGAGGCTAACTCGCCTGCCCTGAACGCTGAACAGCGCAATCGCATCGGCATGATCTGCGCCAACGCCATTGCCGATCTCGGTTATTCCGGTGCGGGCACAATCGAGTTCCTGTATGAAAACGGCGAGTTCTATTTCATCGAAATGAACACGCGTTTGCAGGTCGAGCATCCGGTCACGGAAGCGATCACCGGCCTCGATCTCGTGCATGAGCAGATTCGCGTCGCAAGCGGCGGCGGTCTTTCGCTGACGCAGGATGAAGTGCGCTTTTCCGGCCACGCCATCGAGTGCCGCATCAATGCCGAGGACGCGCGCACCTTCGTGCCCTCGCCTGGCTTGATCACGCATTTTCATACGCCGGGCGGTCTCGGCATCCGCGTCGATTCCGGTGTTTACAGCGGCTATCGCATTCCGCCCTATTACGACAGCCTTATCGGTAAGCTGATCGTGCATGGCCGCAATCGTGTGGAATGCATGATGCGCCTGCGGCGGGCTCTGGATGAGTTCGTGGTGGACGGCATCAACACGACCTTGCCGTTGTTCCGCGACCTGGTGGGCAATCCGGACATCGCCAATGGCGATTACGACATCCACTGGCTCGAGAAGCACCTCGCTGCCGAACACTGAGTCGTAACCCGGTGGCCCGACCTTTTGCACCTGGCCACCGGATTCTCCCGGACCTCCTGCTGCGCGCTTACGCGTCCGGCGTTTTTCCCATGGCCGAAGAAGCCGACGATCCAGAAGTCTTCTGGGTGCGGCCGGAACAGCGCGGCATCATTCCGCTCGACGCTTTCCACATCCCGAAGAGCCTGCGCAAGGTCATTCGCCAAGGGCGGTTCGACGTGCGCCGTGACACGACCTTTGCCGGTGTGATCGATGGCTGCGCAGAAAGCAGCGAAGGACGCGACAAGACCTGGATCAACGCGCCGATCCGAGAGGCCTACGGCGAGTTGTTTGCGCGCGGCCACTGCCACACGGTTGAAGCCTGGCGCGATGGGCTACTGGTCGGCGGGCTCTATGGCGTGACCCTCGGCCGGGCTTTCTTCGGCGAAAGCATGTTTTCACGCGAAACCGATGCGTCCAAGGTTTGTCTGGCTCATCTCGTCGAGCATCTTGTTGAGTGCGCGTTCGAGTTGCTCGACACCCAATTCAATACCGATCATCTCAAGCGCTTTGGTGCGATTGACGTTCCGAGAAGCCGTTACGAACGCCTTCTTGCGAGCGCTTTGGAAAACGAACCCGCACAATTCTAAGCGAGATCATTGTTGATGCTGTTGATTTGACATCAAAACAAATCAACCAGGTCAATCCGTGGAAAGCCGAGTTTTAAACTTACCGCTTCTTAATCTATGCTCGCATAGGTTTTTGTCGTGCATCTTCACTTCAGAAGATTCTCCTTTTGGAAGGGCGGTTATGAGCTCAGCGGCGATCGAGGGGGCGGCGCCTTATGAAACGGAACGTCGCAACTTCCAGCGGATGAACGTCAAGCTCTACGGGCGCTATATGCTCGAAGACCGTTCCGAATATCCCTGCCAGATCCTCGATATGTCTCCCGGCGACGCGGCCCTGCGCTGCGAGCATCCCGGTGAGCCTGGCGAAAAGGTCATCGCCTATATCGATCATATCGGCCGCGTCGAAGGTGTGGTGATCCGCACCCTGCCAGATGGGTTCGCGATGACGGTTTTAGCATCGGAGCGCAAGCGCGACCGGTTGGCGGCGCAACTGACGTGGCTCGCGAACCGCCACGAACTCGATCTGCCGGAAGATCGCCGTCACGAGCGCGTGGCACCTGAAAATCCGGTCACCTTCCTCAAGCTGAGCGATGGTCGCGAATACCAGTGCCGCATCATCGATCTTTCGCTGTCCGGTGCGGCGGTCGAGATCAACGTCAAGCCGGCCGTCGGTATCCAGGTGATGCTCGGCACGATGCGCGGTCAGGTCGTGCGCCATCTGGATGATGGTGTCGCCGTCGAGTTTGCCAGCCTTCATCCGGCCGATGCGGCTGAGCCGCAATTCAACAAACTGGCTAACGGTCTCTGAACCGATCATTCGGCGCGGATTGCGATATTTCCTGAAAAGCCCGTAAAGCATAGCTCCGGCCGTCTCATGGTTAAGAGCACCCGAACAAAAGCTTTACAGTTCCAGACTCATTTCACTTAAAAGCGCCAACCGACCTTCGATCAAGATCAATGCGTCCATGTCATTGTCTCTTCCAACGGGGAGACGAAATTATGACGCTCTGGAAGGTTTTTATACTTTCAGCAGGATTAATGATCCAAACGATTACGGCAGCGACCTCTGCCGAAGCCGGTTCTTTCATGCCGACGGGCGGACGTTCGACGCAGCCGATTGGTCATTACGAGTTCTGCCAGACGCACAGCGCTGAGTGCGGCAAGAATGCCTCCTATTCCGGGCCTGTCGCGCTGACCCGCGAGGTCTGGGCTGCGATCGTCGATGTCAACAATGCCGTCAACACGATGGTGACGCCGATGACCGACATGGAAATCTGGCATCGCGAGGAAGTCTGGTCCTACCCGACATCGGGCATCGGTGACTGCGAGGATTATGCGCTGGAAAAGCGCCGCATGCTGATGAGCCGCGGCATTCCTGCCTCCAATCTCCTGATGACGGTGGTGCGCCAGAAGAACGGTGCCGGCCATGCGGTGCTGACCGTCCGGACCTCCCATGGCGACTTCGTGCTCGACAATCTGGAGACCCGCGTCCTGTCCTGGGATCAGACGGATTACGTCTACCTCAAGCGCCAGTCCGAGCGCCATGCCGGCATCTGGGTGTCGATCGAAGACGGCCGCGATGTGCTGGTCGGTAGCTTGAAGCAGTAGCTCACGCAACAATCCGGTCGAGTCCCCACCTCCCCGTCCCCGACGACCGGGTTCAGGAGCCGGCCCTTCCCCTGGGGTCGGCTCCGCTGCTTTTCAGCCTTCCGCTTTGAGACCGGCTGCGAAGCGGCGGGCATTATGCTGGTAATTAATGGCGCTCTTGCGCAGACCTTCGATCTGTTCATCCGTCAGCTCGCGCGCTGCCTTTGCTGGCGATCCGACAATCAGGGAGTTGGGTGGAAATACCTTGCCTTCGGTGACCAGCGCGCCTGCGCCGACCAGGCTGTTCTCGCCAATGACTGCGCCGTTCAAGATAATAGCGCCCATGCCCACCAGGCTGTTGTCGCCGATCGTGCAGCCGTGAAGGATGGCGCGATGGCCAATGGTGCAGCCCGAGCCCACCGTCAGGGGGAACCCCATATCCGTGTGCATCATCGTGTGCTCCTGGACGTTGGAACCATCACCGACGGAAATTAGCTCATTGTCGCCCCGCAAGACAGCGCCGAACCACACGCCCACATCGCGTCCGAGATGAACCTTGCCGATTACGACGGCGTTGTCGGCGACCCATGACGTGTCGCTGATTTCCGGCGCGATATCATCCAGTTGATAGATCGGCACATTGTCCTCCCGCACTGCATTTACCCGGCCTTTACCATAGCGACGCATGGTTGCCTCAGAAAGATCGCGCCCGTGCCGATCATCCGCAAGCTCAGGTTTCATGGAAAGCCAAGCACCTGTCAGCCGCAGCCTCTTCGACGCACGGATGAGCAAACGCATTATAGCGGTGATAGCAGTTTTAGCGGTGTTGGCTGTGCTGATCAGCTTAGGCGGAGCCTGGCTTGGCCGCTTCCTCGCCCTTGGGGGTCACACCGAAGACCGGACTCTGCGGGAAATTGTGATCGGCAACAATGTGCTTTCCGTTCCATCCAACACCATCCGCTTTGCCGAAGCGCGGGTGGACGGTGTGACGGAGCGCCTCGACCTTTATCTGCGTTGGCCGGATCTGGACGGCTATACGGCGGCGACCCGCGATTCGTTCAACAATGCCCAGGGTGACAAACGCATCATCTTCCTCGCCTTCACCGAAGCCACCATGTCGCGCGACATGACAGGCCGGCTTGAGCCTATTTACAGGCAGCTTGTCGAGCAGAGCGGACGTGAACTGGGATATGGCCTGACAGCCTACGCTTTCACGGAAGCGTCCGGCTACCGCGATGAGGAACTGGTGGTGGGACCGGGCGCATCGCCCTTTGTTGCGCGCTGCCTGACCGGACAGGCTGCAAAGGACTCGCTGGCGCCTTGCGAACGCGACATTCGCTTAGGCGAAGAGCTCAGCCTGACCTACCGCTTTCCTCGCGATATGCTTTCGCAATCAAGCGAACTCGATCAGGCAGTTCGCGAGCGGGCGCAGTCATTTCTGCGCACGCCAAACTGACACGATGTCAGCTCTCATGGGATCAGCTCTCAGCTCGAAAGGCTGAGATCACAGGTCGATGTCGAGGATCGCCATTGAGAAGTTGTAGGACAGTTCGCCCTCTTCATCATCCTTGAAGACGATGCCGAGGAATTCGTCGCCCATATAGACTTCGGCCGAATCGTCCTTGCGCGGGCGGGCCTTCACCTGAAGGCCAGGATTCTGGAAGACCCGCTTGAAATAAGCGTCGAGCTTCTTGATCTCGTCGGGTTTCATATGCGGATACTCCTGAGGCTTCAAAAATAAGGAACGCGCTTCTGACACGGGGCCGGAAGCGCGTAAACCCATATAGGGCAGTGACGATACGTCGTCAGATGTCGAATGACTGAACGTGGTCCATCGACACCGAAGGCAGAGCCTGATCCATGGCGCGCGCCGGCTGAGCGCAGCCCGCTTCACCAACGATCCGCGCTGGCACGCCGGCAACCGTCTTGTTGTTCGGCACAGACTGGAGAACCACCGAGCCCGCAGCGATCTTCGAGCAATGGCCGATTTCGATATTGCCGAGGATCTTCGCGCCGGCACCAATCAACACACCGTAGCGGATCTTCGGATGGCGGTCGCCGCCGGCCTTGCCGGTACCGCCCAAGGTGACGCCGTGAAGCAGGGAAACATTGTCCTCGATCATCGCCGTTTCGCCGACAACGAGTGCTGTCGCATGGTCGAGGAAGATGCCGCGACCCAGCCGGGCGGCCGGGTGGATGTCGGTCGAGAACACGGCAGATGAGCGGCTTTGCAGGTAGAGCGCGAAGTCCTTGCGGCCTTGCGTCCAAAGCCAATGCGCCAAGCGATGCGTTTGCAGCGCGTGGAAACCCTTGAAGTAAAGCACCGGCATCAAGAACCGGTCGCAGGCGGGATCACGATCGTAATAGGCCTGAATGTCGATGCGGACGATCTCGCTCCACTCGGGATTTTCCCGGTTCATCTGGATGAAGGTCTGCCGGATGAGGTCGGCGCCGAGATCCTGATGATGGAGCAACTCGGCAACCCGGTGGATCACCGCCTCCTCCAGGGAGGGCTGGTTCAGGATGGTCGCGAACAGGAAAGCAGCCAGCAGCGGATCGCGTTCGACCGCATCCGCCGCTTCTTCGCAGACGGCGTTCCAGATCGGATCAACGGGAGCAACGACGCTTGGCCGGATCGCGCTGCGGATATTCATGAACTCACACTCCAAGTCCCTGATCTGCGAGCCAACGCGGCTGCAGCTTGGTTGGTGCCGGAACCTATGTCAAAAGCCTGCGCAACTGAAATGAATTTTCGGCGACACAGCTTCAATTGGAACTGATGAATGGATGATCAAGCCGAGGTTGGAACGCGGGCGGTCTCGCTTAGCGTGGTAAATGGCGTGGCAACGATCATCATCGATCGGCCGGCCAAGAAGAACGCGCTCACCGCCGCAATGTGGGCAGCGCTAATCGATGCGGTGGAGCAGGTCGACGCACTGCCGGAGACCAGGGTTTTGATTGTCCGAAGCGCAGGCTCCGACTTCTCCGCCGGTGCCGACATCGCCGAGTTCGAAACGGTGCGGCGCGATGCGGACACCGCGCGCAGCTATGAGGCTCTAAACGCCAGGGCTTTCGCTGCTCTCCGCAACGTGCGGGTTCCGACACTGGCCGCTATCCGTGGTGCATGCCTCGGCGGCGGCCTCGGTCTCGCAATCTCCTGCGATCTTCGGCTGGCTGCGCCGGATGCGCGCTTTTCCATTCCAGCAGCCAAGCTTGGGCTCGCCTATCCGGCCAAGGGCATCCGCCACATCGTTTGGGCGGCAGGACCGCAGCTGGCGCGCTATCTCGTTTATTCCGGGCAGCAAATTTCGGCAGAACAAGCCTTTGATGCAGGACTTCTGCTGGAAGTCGTTGAAGCTGACGCACTTGATGCGCGGGTGGAGACACTTGCTGCCTCGATCGCCGCCAATGCTCCTTTAACGAATCGTGCGACAAAGCAGGCGATTAACGCGATCCTGTCCGATGATCCCTTCATGATGCGCGAAGCAGAGCGCCTCGGCGACATGACCTTCATCAGCGAAGACTATGCGGAAGGGCGCCGGGCTTTCCGCGAAAAGCGCAAGCCGATTTTTACGGGTCGCTAGCGCGCGTCAGAGCGGTTGGGCCTGGAGAAAGTCGAGCACCCGCGCCTTGAAGGTGCGGTCGCCCACCGAAAGCATGTGATCGCGACCCTCGATCGAAAAGGCTTCGCCATGGGGCAGCATGGCCGCGAGCCGCTCGGGCGACCCGCCGATATCGTCCTTGGTGCCGACGGCAACCAGAGTCGGCTGCTCGATCCGCGCCATGTCAGCCTGGCTCAATTCAGCACGAGACTGCGCGATACAGACAGCCAGCGCCTTGCGGTCGCTGCGCGTCTGATCGGCAAAGGCGCGGAACATCTTGCCGCGCGGATGGGTGATGGTGGCCGGATCGTCGGCTGCCAACGCTTCGGCGATCGGGTCCCAATCGCCCACGCCGTCCACCATGCCAGACCCGAGGCCACCAAACACGAGCGCTGCAATGCGGTCCGGCGCCTGCAGCGCCATGAAGGCCGACACGCGGGCGCCCATTGAGTAGCCCATCACATGCGCGCGCTCGAGACCGAAATGGTCCAGCAACGCCACCGCATCCGACGCCATGGCATTCGGATGGTAGGCATCGACATCGTAGCTCTTGGTAGAGGCGCCGTGACCGCGATGATCGAAGGCCAGCACGCGATAACCGGCACTGCTCAGCGTCTTCACCCAACCCGTGTTGATCCAGTTCACGGCCATGCTCGATGCGAAGCCATGCAGCAGCAAAACGGGTTCGCCTTCGCCCTCATCGATGAAGGAAAGATCGAAGCCATCGTGGAAGAAGGTTTGGGTCATGTCGGATGTAAGCTCAGTTTTAGCGCGAAACCGCATCGATCACCGGATGGCTCAAGCGGTCGCCTTCCTTCAGCCCGCGCCTTGCTGCAGTGCCAGCTTTCAGCTCAAGCACGAAGCGGATGGGTGCCGGTGTAGAGACCACTGCTTCCGAGAACGGCTCTGCCTGCTGGATCGAAGCGACCGTGCCATCGGCACGGATGAACACCATGTCGAGCGGCATCGGCGTGTTCTTCATCCAGAATCCGACAGGCCGGCTGGCCTCGAACACGAACAGCATGCCGCGATCATCCGGCATGTCCTTTCGGAACATCAAGCCGCGCTCGCGCTCCGTGCCATCATCGGCAACTTCGATCGAAAAGGCGACCTTGCCGGAAGCCGTGTTCGCCACCAACGGCGTACCATCGACCGGCAGCATCATCGCCTTGGAGTCGCGCGCCATCGCAACATTGGTGACGGCTGCACTTGCGCCGGTCAGGGCAAGCGCCAGGCCGATGGCGCGGAAAGTGGATGTTGGAAAGCTCACGCAAGACCTCGCTGGGTTCGTCCGGCGATTATCTAGTGCGCGACCGGCAAAGTTCCCACATCCGGATGGATTTCGGCAGCCATCAGGCCCTTGCCGCTGCGGCCGAAGCGTACCAGCACCACCTGCCCTGGGCGAAGCTCGGTCAGCCCGTAGCGGCGGAGCGTTTCCATGTGGACGAAGATGTCTTCCGTGCCCTCACCGCGGGTCAGGAATCCGAAGCCCTTGGTGCGGTTGAACCACTTGACCAGTGCCCGCTCGATCCCGCTTTCGGCAGCAACCACATTATGGGTACGCTGCGCCGGCTGCTCGGACGGATGAACGGCGGTTGAAAGGTCGATGGAAAGAACCTTGAAGGCCTGCAGCCCGCGCTCGCCCTGCTTGACGAGGCAAACAACGCGTGCGCCTTCAAGCGCGGTCTGGAAACCGTCGCGCCGCAAACAGGTCACATGCAGCAGGATGTCACCCAAACCGGGAACATCCGGCAGAATGAAGCCGAAGCCCTTCGCGACGTCGAACCACTTGATCGAACCAGCGACTTCAAGCACGTCCGTGCTTTCGATGGTGTCGATCGGTGCCCCGCTGTCGGCGTCAGCCATGCCGGCGTCATGCCGGTCGGATATGGCCTTTTGCCCCATTATTCGCGAGCCCCTTCGCAACACCAAATCACTGATTCCGAGGGCAAGATAGCATCGGTGACTCCTGCTTGCGCAAGACCCGCACACGACTTTTTAACACTTGCTTACAAGCTGCAATGAGCAGCTGTGTACTATGAACAACACTTGGATTCATAAGCCCGCCTTGCATGGTGGGAGGGACGCGCCATATCAGCCTCTCCTCCAAACAACCGGGATGATTCCATGCGTTACCTCCACACCATGATCCGCATCCGCGACATCGACGCGTCGCTCGATTTCTTCGTAAAGAAGTTCGGGCTGGTGGAAGTGCGGCGCATGGAGAACCAGCAGGGTCGCTTCACGCTGATCTTCCTTGCAGCACCCGAGGACGAGCATCGCGGCATCACGGAAAAGGCGCCGCTGCTGGAACTCACCTATAATTGGGATGCCGAAGATTATGCCGGCGGTCGCAACTTCGGTCACCTCGCTTATGAAGTCGACGACATCTACGCGACCTGCCAGCGCCTGATGGATAGCGGCATCACCATCAACCGACCGCCCCGCGACGGCAACATGGCCTTTATCAAGTCGCCGGATGGGATTTCGATCGAGCTTCTGCAGAAGGGCCCAGCGCTCGAGAAAGCAGAGCCTTGGGCATCCATGGAAAACACCGGCACCTGGTAAGCCGATCACCGCTTTTTCTTCCGGTTGATCTCGCCATTGGACATGGCTAACTGTCAGCCGAACAAATGTTTGGCTGACGGTTAGGGAGAGAGCCGGAATGAAGGACGTGCTGGTCGAACTGGAACGCCGCCGCGAAGTTGCACGCGCAGGCGGCGGCGCCGATCGCATCGCAGCCCAGCACAAGCGCGGCAAGCTGACCGCGCGCGAACGGATCGAAATCTTCCTCGACGAAGGCTCCTTCGAAGAGTTCGACATGTTCGTGGAGCACCGCTCCACCGACTTTGGTATGGAAAAGACCAAATATGCCGGTGATGGCGTCGTCACGGGCTGGGGCACGGTCAACGGCCGAACCGTCTTCCTGTTTGCCAAAGACTTTACGGTGTTCGGGGGGTCGCTGTCGGAAGCGCACGCCGCAAAGGTCATCAAGGTGCAGGAGATGGCGCTGCGTAACCGCGCGCCGATCATCGGAATCTATGATGCTGGCGGCGCGCGCATTCAGGAAGGCGTTGCGGCCCTTGGCGGCTATGCCGAGATCTTCCAGCGTAACGTGCTGGCATCCGGCGTCATCCCTCAGATCTCAGTCATCATGGGTCCATGTGCCGGCGGCGACGTTTATTCGCCGGCGATGACCGACTTCATCTTCATGGTGCGCGACACGTCCTATATGTTCGTGACCGGGCCGGATGTGGTGAAGACGGTGACCAACGAGACGGTCACGGCCGAGCAGCTCGGCGGGGCATCTGTCCACACCACCAAGTCGTCGATTGCCGACGGCGCTTACGACAACGATGTCGAAGCGCTGCTGCAAATGCGCCGCCTGATCGATCTTCTGCCGCAGTCGAATACCGGTCCGGTGCCGGAGATCGAGAACTTCCAGAGCGTCGATGATGTCGACTTCTCGCTTGATCGGCTGATCCCCGATAATGCGAACAAGCCCTACGACATCAAGGAGCTGATCCTGAAGACGGTCGATGAAGGCGACTTCTTCGAGATCCAGGAAAGCTTCGCCAAGAACATCGTCACGGGCTTTGGCCGCGTTGAAGGTCGTACAGTGGGGTTTGTTGCCAACCAGCCGATGGTACTGGCAGGCGTACTGGACTCGGATGCGAGCAGGAAAGCAGCGCGTTTCGTGCGCTTCTGCGACTGCTTCAACATCCCGCTCGTGACCTTCGTGGACGTGCCGGGCTTCCTGCCGGGCACCGCCCAGGAATATGGCGGCCTCATCAAGCATGGCGCCAAGCTACTCTTCGCTTACGCCGAAGCTACCGTGCCAAAGATTACCGTCATTACCCGTAAGGCCTATGGCGGCGCCTATGACGTCATGGCGTCCAAGCACCTGCGCGGCGACATGAACTATGCCTGGCCGAGCGCGCAGATCGCGGTGATGGGTGCTAAGGGTGCGGTCGAGATCATCTACCGCAAGGATATCGGTGACGCAGAAAAGATCGCCTCGCACACCAAGGCCTATGAAGATCGCTTCCTGTCGCCCTTCGTAGCGGCCGAGCGCGGCTATATCGACGAAGTGATCATGCCGCATTCGACACGTCGCCGTATCGCGCGAGCGCTGCGGATGCTGCGCAACAAGGACCTCAAGAACCCTTGGAAGAAGCACGACAATATCCCGCTCTGACCGGAATGTTGTTGTTTGCGCCTCAATTGAGCGGCCAAACCAGCATGAGCATGGGCACCGCGACCAGCACGACGATGATCGACAGCGGCAAGCCCAACCGCGGATAGTCGCTGAATCTGTAGCCGCCGGGCCCCATCACCAGCGTGTTGCACTGGTGACCAATCGGCGTCAGGAAATCACAACCCGCACCGATCGCAACTGCCATCAGGAAGGCGTCAGGCTTGAAGCCGAGGCCACTTGCATAGCTCGCGGCAATCGGCGCCATGACCAGCACCGTGGCGGCATTGTTGAGGAAGGGCGTCACCGCCATGGCGGCAAGGATCACCAGTGCCAAGGCACCATAGGCTGGAAGCATATGGCCAATTACAATTAGGCCGCTGGCGATCAGCTCGGTTGCCCCGGTCTCGCGCAGTGACTCCGAGACGGGGATCAAGGCAGCCAGCATCACGAGGATCGGACCATCCATCGCGCCATAGACTTCGCGCGTGGGCACGACCTTGAACAACACCATGCCCACAGCCGCAGCGAAGAAGGCGACTGCAACCGGCACCGTGCCTGTCGCGGTCGCACCCATGGCTACCAGTAGGATCGCCAGCGGCACGAGTCCGCGCCGCACGCTTCCCAGCAGGATCGAGCGCTCCGCCAAAGGAAGGCAGCCGAACTCGCGCAACACGCCGGGTAAGGCATCACGTTCGCCTTGCAGCACGATAACATCGCCAATGCGGAACTTGACCTCGTTCAGCCGCTCCGTGATGCGGCTGCCCTTTCGGCTGACGGCCAGCAGATTGGTGTTATAGCGATCAAACAGCGAAAGCTGCTTGGCCGACCATCCAATCAGCGGCGAGTTTTCCCCGATCACCGCTTCGATCGCGGCAATTTCGGACGCGGGCCGTGCGCCCTTCACGTCGCGGTCGCCGGTGACCGACAGTCCCTCCTGAGCCACCAAGCGGTCGAGCGCTTCCGGATCCCCCTCCAGCACAACGATATCGCCGTCACGCAACACGACGTCAGGCAATGGTGTGACGCGCGTGCCCTTGGCGCGAAGCACGGAGGTAACCGTCGCCCCGCCTGCAGCCGCGCTCAAGAGGTCGGCAATGGTCTTGCCGAGCAGAGCCGACCTCGCGGTGATCCGGGCTTCCGACACATAATTCTTGATGTCGATGGCTTCATCAAGCGTGGCGGTCTCACGCGTTCGATGAGGCAGCAGACGGTAGCCGAAGGCTAGGAAAATGACACCGACCACTGCGAGCGCGCCGCCGACCGGCGTAAAGTCGAACATCGTGAAGGCCGTACCGGTGATCTCTTCCCTCAGCCGTGACACGATGATGTTCGGCGAGGTGCCGATCTGAGTCATCAGCCCGCCGAGCAAGGACCCGAAGGCCATCGGCATCAGGAACACCGATGGCGAAACGTTGCTGCGCTTGGCGAACTGGAAAGCGATCGGGATCATGATCGCGAGAGCGCCAATATTCTTCACGAAGGCCGAAAGCAGCGTGACAATCACTACAAGAACGATAAGCTGAATTCGGACGCTCGTGACTTTCGGAAAGTAGCGCTGGATCAAAAGCTCCATAATGCCGGATCGAGCGACGCCGGCACTCACCAGGAGCGCGCTACCTACGATGATGACGATATCGTCGCTGAAGCCGCTGAACGCTTTGTCTGGCGCAACAATGCCAAGAGCAACGGAAGCAAGAAGGGCGATGGCTGCAACGAGATCATAGCGGAAGCGACCCCAGATGAAGGCGACCATCATCAAAGCGATGACGGCGAAGGAACAAATTTGCGGAAATGTCATGAACGTAAGCAATCCCCTGGCTCGCAAAACGTCCTTAAGGAAAAAACGTTTCGCTTGCCTGATGAAAGTTCTCGATCAGGCGGATCCGGTGCTTTGGCGCTATCTTCTCGATGAGGGTTGCGGCAGAACTGGCTGATCATGACGCATGATTTGGCCCCCGCCCGCCCCGCTTCCAATCGCATCCGCGCCATCGACGTGGCGCGCGGCGTCGCGCTTGTTGCGATGGCAATCTACCATTTCACATGGGATCTGGAGTTCTTCGGCTATGTCGAGCCAGGTCTGACCGCCTTTGGCGGCTGGAAGATCTTCGCGCGCTGCATCGCGTCCAGCTTCCTGTTCTTGGTCGGTGTCAGTCTTGTGCTGGCGCATGCGCGCGGCGTGCGCTGGCGACCGTTTCTTGTCCGCTTAGCTCAAGTTGCCTTGGCAGCAGCTGCGATCTCGCTGGTGACCTGGCTAGCCGTTCCTGGCGGCTTCATCTTCTTCGGCATTCTGCATCAGATCGCTCTGGCAAGCCTGCTTGGCGTGTTGCTGCTGCGCATACCTGCGCTGGTACTTGCGGCGCTTGCAGCCTTCGTGATCGCCGCGCCGTTGTTCCTGCGCGCAGAGGTGTTCGACACACCCTGGCTATGGTGGGTTGGATTGTCGTCGGTGAACCCGCACTCGAACGACTACGTGCCGCTATTCCCTTGGTTCGGCGCTGTGCTGCTGGGGATGGCTGCCGCGAAACGTGCGCAACGGTTCGGTATCTTCGAGCGCACGCGCTCGTGGTCACCTCCCCGCCCGTTGCGCGTCCTTGAAGTTGGCGGGCGGCACAGTCTGGCTTTCTACCTGATCCATCAGCCGGTGCTGATTTCGCTGGTCTGGATGGCGGCTCAGCTCGCTCCGCCGCATGCTCCTGATCCACGTGTGGGGTTCAGCAGGGCCTGTGAGGCTCAGTGCATCGAGGTGCGCGATCAGGCGTTCTGTACTAGCTATTGCGGCTGCGTCATGGAAGGCGTGGCAGAGCTTCCGGGTGGTATTGCTGGTCTTGATCGCAATCCGGGCGATGCGAGCCAGCAAAACCGACTGCAGGAGATCGCCGCCATGTGTACCGGCGAGACCGATCTCCAGCAGTTAGACAGTCCGGACGAGTAGGTTTAATCGCCCGGATCGTTCTCGAAGGTCGCGTCGTCCGTACCGGTGGTGACGCGCGGGCTGGCGCTGGTGACGCCGTTGTTCTCGCGGCCATGTTCGGACTGCACGAACTGGCCGCGCGCGTCCTTTTCGACGGAAGAGCGGTCATTACCCTCGCCGCGCTCGGTGTCGCGCGACTTTAGGGGCGAGGACTGCTTGGCATCCTGCGCATGCGACTGCAGGTTTACGCCAGCACCTTCGCTGTTGGCTTCACTGAGGCCGTTGGGGGCGCTGCCTGGGGAGTAAGGGGTTCCAGCCATGATGTTGGTCTCCTTCCTTGTTGCGGGCAGGTATTGCCCGTCCTCAAAGCAATCCGGCAGGCTTTTGGTTGTTCCTCTCGTTCACGCGCTTTGCCAAATGCTGAATCGAATGATCCCAGGTCCAGTTCGCAAGAACGGTGTCGCGCGGGTTCATGGCGTCTGCTCGTGCAAGCAGGGCATCGATGCCTTCGTGGAAGCGGTCGGGTTCGGCGGTCATGCCTGTTTCGGGCGTGATGTATTGCAAACCGCAGCGCAGGCCGGCATTTGCGAGAACGGGCAGGCCGGCCAGCATGTATTCGGTGAGGATGGCGGGCGCGCCGTCATCGATGCCGCAGACCACGCTGATGCGGGCCTGGTTCATCAGGCGGTTGACCTCATCGAACGGCACACCGGGGGGACCGACGAAAGTCACGTCGAGACCGCGCTGGGCTGCTTGATGGCGGAGGTCATCGGCCATTTCGCCATAGCCGAACACGCAGAGCGCTCTCGTGCCTGGGCGCCGTTCGAGGGCGTCGAAAAGGATATCGTGGCGCTTGTAGCCCTGGGCTGCGGCGACGTAGATGACGTCGTAGGGCTTTTCCGTGGCCAGTGGGCGGAAGGTCTGCGGGTCGGCAAAGTCCGGGCCGATGGGGAGGACGAGGCACTCCATGCCGGGCAACCGTGCGCGCACTTCGTCGCTTTGCCATTCCGCGCCGGTCAGCACGAGATCGAAGTGACGGCCGACTTCGTCGGGGATGCGGAAGGCGGGGGCGTCGATGGAGTTGTAGATCTTGAAGCTGTCTCGACAGGCTTTGAGGATACGCTCGTCGACGCCGAGGCCCCAGACGCAGAGGACCTTCGGCGCGCCATAAGCTGCGATGAAGCCGAGCATGTCGGTGGAGCGGAACGGTGCGTCTTCGCCGTCGAGGTGGAAGGCGCGGCGGGCAAGAACCGGGTGGTCTTCCGCATAAGGCGGCGGCGAGGATGGGCGCCAGTGGTGCCAGATCTCGACGCGTCCGGCGAGGCCAGACTTGACCGCGGCAAGCGGTAGGCGTTCGAGGTAGCCGCCGGTGACGGAGAGTGCATCGCGCTGTAATGGCGTTGCACTATCGCCGGGCGGTGGGCTTCGCCGGCCGTCCAGCCAGCGATCCCTTGCTTCCTGTTCCGAGCCGCCGATCGGTTCGGGCGGCCAGCCATCGCGGAAATCGGAGATGACGACGATGGTGTCGGAGAGCGAAGGCGGCATGCGATGCTTGAACTCGTTGAGCGAGTACAAGCTACAAAGCTGCCGCCGGTTCCCGACCCTCCTGCCACGCCCGCCGGTCAGGCGGGATTGCGCACCCAGTCGCCATCGATGATCGGCGCGCCATGCTGGGGCGAAGCCGGTTTCGCGCGATGGGTTCCGGCTCGCTCATGCAGATGCGCCTTGAGCAGCGCGACATTGCGCAGGTTGGCGCGGAAGAAGGCGTCACCCACCCAGCCTGCCAGCGGCACGATGCTGATGCCGAAGTCGATGCCCAGATTGGCAAGCATGCGGCCGAGCACACGCTTCGGCACACCGAGGCGATGCGCTTCCCAGATGATGTAGGCGGTCAGCGACTTCGCGACGATCAGGCCAGCGCCGGGAATGAAGTTCAGCAGCGCATCGGCACCGATACGGGTGCCGATGATCGGTACGCGAAACGCGCTGTCGAGGAAGATCGACAAGCGGTCGAGGCGCGCGATTGCGGCAGCGTCGCTTTCCGCGCTCGGCTCTTGCCGCGCGAAAAAGCCTTTTTGGACGAACATCATGTCTTGAACAGTGGGCATCCCAAATCCTCTCAATGCAAACCCGCCGGATCGCCGGTTCGTTTAGTGAGAGGGTCCGACATCGCTGCGGTTTTCGCCGCAACCAGAGGGGCCCGGACCCCGACAACCAAGATATTGTGATGGTGGGGCGGGTGTACAAGACCCCTCTCCACCATCTTTGAAGCCACGCGTTTTCTGCGTTTCGGACTAGAGGTTGCGGCCG
>NZ_DAMBUH010000075.1:13839-16931 GCF_032053605.1 Tianweitania sp. | reverse complement strand
GGGCGTGGCTCGAAGGATGATTCGGCGCGCTGCTCGGCGCGTGCGGCGGTGCGCGACGGGGCTTGCAGATCCGGCCCGCGCTCAGTGTGGCTCACCGATGGTGCGGGTTCGGTTGCTTCGCGGCGGCGCAGATTGGCAAAGGGCGAAGGGCGCTCCAGCTGGGTTTCCAGCGCTTCCAGAGTGCGTGTCAGCTCGTCGAGCGACGAAGTTCCGCGGCGTTGCCGCCCGGAATTCAAAGTCTCGAGGTAAGATCGCCTGCTGGTCATTTAAACCGCCCGCCGCCGCTGAAACTGGTGTGCCACCGCGCATGGTAAACACGAGGAGGATTGCCGGGACCTTGCGTGACCGCGTGGCTGGTGCGGAACTTTCGGTTCGATCCGGGCTTCAACAAGCACCCGGAAACACGCCGTGAAGAGATTCGGTACGAGCGGTTCACGGAACGCCGACATCCGTAAAGGTCTCAGGAGGTGGTAAAGAACGCGTTAACCATATTGAATCGCTGATCTTTCCCGCCAAATGCATAGCAGCCGTGTTTTCATCTGCGTTGCATGTCCGTGGGGAAGGCCTATATAGGCACGTATCAGGACCGCCCCCACATCGGCATCAGAAACACGCGTATCCAGCAGAAGCCTGTCGGAACGATGCCGCACGGTTTTGCCCGCGAACCCACAGCAAGAAGAACAAAAACAATGGCTTATCATTTCAACCGCGCTCCCGCGGAGAAAGAGTCTCACATCGACATGTCGAGCGCCGAAGACGCGTCCGGCATGGAGGAAGACGCGCGTCGTATCGGCGACCTGGCCAAGGAATACGGTGTCTCCCTGCGCACGCTTCGCTTCTATGAAGACAAGGGACTGCTGACGCCCGAACGCGTTGGAAGCACCCGGCTTTATCATCGCCGCGACATCAGCCGGCTGGAACTGATTCTGCTCGGCCGCAAGGTTGGTTTCTCCTTGCGCGAAGTGAAGCAGCTGATGGATCTTTATGATCCGAACGGCACCAATATCCGCCAGTTCAAGGCCGTGGTGGATCGCTCCACCCGTCAGCTCGGCCGTTTGGAAAAGCAGCGCGCCGAACTTGATTCGGCCATCGAGGCCATCAGCGATCTGATCTCGACCACAAAGGACAAGCTGGCTTCGATCCCGACAGGCAAGCCTAACTGATCCGACCCGTGCACTTTGACGTTTACGCAAACGTCAAAGTTTGATAGTCGATCCTCCAAGCGCCGGTCCCTGCCCGGCGTTTTCGTGTTGCATGCGCTGAAGCGCCCTCCGCTTCGCGCTTGACCTGGAGGACAGCATGCCCGTTTTCCGCGCGCCCGTTGAAGATACCCGCTTCATCCTGAACGAGGTTCTCCGGCTTGATCGCTTTAGCAATCTGAATGGCTTCGCCGACGCCTCACCCGATGTGGTGGATGCGATCCTGGATGAAGGCGCCAAGCTTTCCGAAAGCGTGCTCCAGCCGCTCAACCGCATCGGCGACACTGATGGCTGCACGCGTGCCGCCGACGGTTCGGTCACCACGCCGAAGGGCTTCAAGCAGGGCTTCGACCAGTATCGCCAAGGCGGCTGGATGGGTTTGGCGGTGCCGGAAGAGTTCGGCGGCCAGGGTCTCCCCTACACGCTGCATACCGCCGTTGCCGAATATATGTCGGCCGCCAACATGGCGCTGATGATGTATCCCGGCCTGACGCAAGGCGCGATCGCGGCCATCGTGGCGCATGGCTCGGATGAGCAGAAGCAGCGCTACTTGCCCAAGATGGTGGACGGCACCTGGACCGGCACGATGAACCTGACCGAACCGCATTGCGGCACGGATCTTGGCCTGCTGCGCACCAAGGCGGTTCCATCCGGCGACGGCACCTACAAGATTTCCGGCCAGAAGATCTTCATCTCGGCGGGCGAGCACGACATGGCCGAAAACATCATCCATCTGGTGATCGCCCGCATCGAAGGCGCGCCGGACGGCGTGAAGGGCATTTCGCTCTTCATCGTGCCCAAGTTCAAGCTGAACGAGGATGGCACGACCGGCGAGCGCAACACCGTGTCTTGCGGCTCGCTCGAAGAAAAGATGGGCATCCACGGCAATGCCACCTGCGTCATGAATTATGACGAGGCCGAAGGCTTCCTGATCGGCGCCGAGAATGGCGGCCTCAAAGCCATGTTCGTGATGATGAACGAGGCCCGTCTGGGCGTCGCCCTGCAGGGTCTGGCGGTCGGCGAAGCGGCTTACCAGAACGCCGTGTCTTACGCCCGCGAGCGCATTCAGGGCCGATCGCTATCGGGTGCCAAGGCGCCGGACAAGAAGGCCGACCCGATCATCGTTCATCCCGATATCCGCCGCACGCTGCTGACCATCCGCGCCTTTACCGAAGGCGGCCGGGCGCTGCAGCTCTGGACCGCCTTGCAATCCGACCTCGCGGCGCGCGCCGGCGACGAGAAGGAGCGGCAGGCAGCCGAGGACCTGCTCGGTCTGATGACGCCGGTAGTCAAGGGCGTGCTCACCGACAGGGGTTTCGACCACGCTGTTGCCGCTCAGCAGGTGTTTGGCGGCCACGGCTATATCGAAGAACATGGCATGAGCCAGTTCGTGCGGGATGCCCGCATCGCCATGATCTATGAGGGCGCCAACGGCATCCAGGCGCTCGATCTCGTCGGCCGAAAGCTGGCGCTGAACGGTGGTCGCGCCGTGCAGGCCTTCTTCAAGGAAGTCGGCGCCTTCTGCGAAGACAACCGTGGTGACGAGACCTTGGCACCCTTCACCAAGGCGCTGAAGAAAGGCCTCAACGATCTGCAGGCCGCAACCATGTGGCTGGTGCAGAACGCCATGCAGAAGCCGGATAATGCCGGTGCGGCGTCCACCGATTACATGCACCTCTTCGGACTGGTGGCGATCGGCTATATGTGGGGCCAGATGGCCAAGGCCGCGCAGGAAAAGCTGGCCGAAGGGTCGGGCGACAAGGCGTTCTATGAGACCAAGCTGGTCACGGCCCGCTTCTTCATGGAACGGGCAATGCCGGAAACCGCTACACGCCTTGCGCGCATCTCGGCCGGCGCCGATACTCTGATGGCTTTGCCGGCGGAGGCGTTCTG
>NZ_DAMBUH010000075.1:289-13829 GCF_032053605.1 Tianweitania sp. | reverse complement strand
TGCAACCTAACACTTGATAGGCTGTACCGGGCGACCCCATATCCGCCGACGAGACTGAAGGAAGGAGGATCCGATGTCGAACCCCGCTGCCATTCTTGGCTTACCAAAGCCGCAATGGGCGCGTGATGACGTCGAGATGCTCTACGACATGTCAGTGCGGTTTCTCGGCGAGGAAATCGCCCCGCACTACGAGACCTTCGAGAAAAACGAGATCGTCGACAAGGATGCGTGGCGCAAGGCGGGCGCTGCCGGCTTGCTTTGCGCGTCCATGCCGGAACAATATGGCGGCTCGGGCGGCACCTATGCGCATGAAAGCGCGATCGCGGAAGCGATCGGCCATGTCGGCGTGGATGGGTTCGGCATCGCGCTGCATAATGCGATCGTCGCGCCTTACATCCTGCACTACGGTTCGGAAGAGCAGAAGCAGCGCTGGCTGCCGCGCATGGCGACCGGCGAGCTGATCGGCGCCATTGCCATGACCGAGCCCGGCGCCGGTTCCGACCTGCAGGGCGTGAAGACCACGGCAGTCAAGGACGGCAACCAGTACACGCTGAACGGCTCCAAGACCTTCATTACCAACGGCCAGAACGCCAATCTGATCATCGTCGTTTCCAAGACCGATCCTTCCAAGGGCGCCAAGGGCACCTCGCTGATCGTGGTGGAAGCGGATGAGGTCGAGAGCGGCTTCGAGCGTGGCCGCAATCTCGACAAGGTCGGCCTCAAGGCCAACGACACGTCCGAATTGTTCTTCAACGATGTGCGTGTGCCCACTGCCAATCTGCTTGGCGCGGAAGAAGGCCAAGGCTTTATCCAGTTGATGCAGCAGCTGGCACAGGAACGCTTGCTGATCGGTGCGCAGGCGATCGCCATGATCGAGCGCGCGCTCAGCGTGACGATCGACTACGTCAAGGAGCGCAAGGCGTTCGGCAAAGCCGTCATCGACTTCCAGAACACGCAGTTCAAGCTGGCCGAGCTGAAGACCGAAGCCACCGTCGGCCGCGTCTTCTACAATGACTGCGTGCAGCGCCACCTCGACGGTGGGCTCGATGCCACCACGGCATCCATGGCGAAGTATTGGCTGAGCGATCTGCAATGCAAGATCGTCGATGAATGCCTGCAGCTGCATGGCGGCTATGGCTACATGAACGAATATCCAATCGCGCGCATGTTCCGCGACGCAAGGGTGCAGCGCATTTATGGCGGCACCAACGAAATCATGAAACTGCTGATTGCGCGGAGTCTCTGATGTCGACCCACACGGCAACCATCCGCTGGCGCCAGGACGAGGACGATCATTTCTCGTTGGGACGCTATACGCGCGTGCATGAAATCAGCTTCGATGGCGGCACCACGATCCAGGCCTCCGGTGCGCCCGCCAATGTGCCGGCACAGTTCTCCAGCGAGACCTCGGTCGATCCGGAAGAACTGTTCGTTGCCTCGCTGTCCTCCTGTCACATGCTGTGGTTCCTCGATCTGGCGCGGCGCGCAGGCGTCGAGATCCTGTCCTACGAGGACCAGGCCGAGGGCGTGATGGAGAAGGATGCCGAGGGCCGCACATCCATCACAAGGGTGACGCTGCGGCCTCGCATCGAAAGCGCTGCCGCGCCCGAACAGCTCGCCGAGCTGCACAAACAAGCGCACGACGCCTGCTTCATCGCTAATTCCGTCAAGACGGCCGTGACCGTCGAACCCGCTTCCTAAAGGAGACATCGATCATGGCCGACGCCTATATCTATGACGCCGTTCGCACCCCGCGCGGGCGCGGCAAGAAGGACGGCTCGCTGCATGAGGTGCCGGCCGTGCGGCTCGGCGCGCGGATGCTGGAAGCGGTGCGCGACCGCAACGGACTGGACACCGCTCACGTCGACGACATCATCTTCGGCTGCGTCGATCCTGTCGGTGAAGCCGGTTCGGTAATCCCGCGCTCGGCCGCTTTCGAAGCCGGCTATGACATCAAGGCCCCGGGCATGCAGATCTCGCGCTTCTGCGCGTCGGGTCTTGACGCCATCAACCTGGGTGCGGCCAAGATCGCGCAAGGCGCCGACGACATCGTGATCGCCGGCGGCGTGGAATCGATGTCGCGCGTCGGCATGGGCATGTCGGGCGGCGCCTGGTTCATGGACCCTTCCGTCGGTTTGCCAGCCTGGTTCATGCCGCAGGGCGTGTCCGCCGACCTGATCGCCACGCGCTACGGCTTTTCGCGCGACGATGTCGACGCTTATGCGGTGGAAAGCCAGAAGCGCGCGGCCAAGGCCTGGGAAGACGGCCGCTTCAAGAACTCGGTTGTTCCGGTCAAGGACCAGAACGGCATGACCATTCTCGACCATGACGAGCATATGCGCCCGACCACCGACATGCAGTCGCTGGCTTCGCTCAACCCGTCCTTCGTCATGCCCGGCGAAATGGGCGGCTTTGATGCGGTGGCCGTGCAGCGCTATCCCGAACTCGAAGGGATCAATCACGTCCACCATGCGGGCAACTCCTCCGGCATCGTGGATGGCGCGGCCGCCGTGCTGCTCGGCTCCAAGAAGGCCGGCAAAGCGATGGGCGTAAAGCCCCGCGCCCGTATCCGCGCTTTCTCCAACATCGGTTCCGAACCGGCTATGATGCTGACGGGCCCAGTCGACGTGACCGAAAAGCTGCTCAAGCGCGCCGGCATGAAGCTGTCAGACATAGACCTGTTCGAACTCAACGAAGCCTTCGCCGCCGTGGTGCTGCGCTACATGCAGGCCTTCGACATCGACCACAAAGACATCAACGTGAATGGCGGCGCCATTGCCATGGGCCATCCGCTGGGTGCCACCGGCGCCATGATCCTCGGCACGCTGCTCGACGAGATGGAACGCCGCGACGTCAATGTCGGCCTCGTCACCCTGTGCATCGGTGCCGGCATGGGCACGGCCACCATCATCGAGCGAGTTTGAGCGGGGAGTTCAGAACATGGCTGATTACACCAACTTCACCGTCGAAACCGATGCCGAGGGCTTGGCGCTCGTTACCTGGGACATGCCGGACCGTTCGATGAACGTCTTCACCGAAGACGCGCTGCGTGAGCTGGACGGCATCATCGATGACGTCACCAAGGACGAAGCGATCAAGGGCTCGGTGTTCACCTCGGGCAAGGAGACCTTCTCCGGCGGCGCTGACCTCACCATGCTCAAGGACATGACGGCCGAGTTCGCGCGCCTTGAGGCTGAGGATAAGGACAAAGCGGTCGCCTTCCTTTACGACCGCGCCGGCGCGATGAGCCGCATCTTCCGCAAGCTCGAAACGTCCGGCAAACCGTGGGTGTCGGCGATCAACGGCACCTGCATGGGCGGCGCGTTCGAGCTGTCGCTCGCCTGCCACGGCCGTATTGCCGCCGATAGCGACACGGTGAAGATGGCGCTGCCGGAAGTGAAGGTCGGCATTTTCCCGGGCGCCGGCGGCACCCAGCGCGTGCCGCGTCTTGCCAACACGCAAGATGCCCTGCAGATGCTGACCTCAGGCCAGACGCTGACGCCGAAAAAGGCGAAGAGCATGGGCCTGATTACCGAAATCGCCGCGCGCGATGCGCTGGTGGCGGTGGCCAAGAGCCTGATCAAGAACGGTTTGAAGCCGGTTCAGCCTTGGGACGAGAAGGGCTTCAAGCTGCCCGGCGGTCCGGTTTATTCAGCCGCCGGCGCCAACCTCTTTCCGCCGGCCATCGCCATTGCGCGGCGGGAAACCTCAGGCAACTATCCGGCTGTGATGGCGATCCTGAAGAGCGTTTACGAGGGCCTGCTGGTGCCCTTCGACACAGCGCTGCGCATCGAGCTGCGTTATTTCGTCGAGATCATGCAGACCACCGAAGCGGCGATGATGATCCGCTCGCTGTTCGTGTCGCTGCAGGAGCTGAACAAAGGTGCGCGACGGCCGGCCGGCCAGCCGGAAACGAAATTCACCAAGATCGGCGTGCTCGGTGCCGGCTTCATGGGCGCCGGCATCGCCTATGTCACGGCCAAGGCCGGCATTCCGGTGGTGTTGCTCGACCGCGACATGGACGCCGCCAACAAGGGCAAGGCGCATTCGGAAAGTCTGGTCGACGGTCAGATCAAGAAGGGCCGCGCAACGGCTGAGGACAAGGACAAGCTCCTGTCCCTCATCACGCCGACTGCCGATTATGCCGACCTCAAAGGCTGCGACCTGATCGTGGAAGCCGTGTTCGAGGATTCGGAAATCAAGAAGGGCGTGACAGCCCAGGCGGAAGCCGTGATCGCCAAAAACGCGATCTTTGCCTCCAACACCTCGACCATTCCGATCACCGGTTTGGCCAAGAACTCCAAGCGGCCGGCCAACTTCATCGGCATCCACTTCTTCTCGCCGGTCGACAAGATGATGCTGGTGGAGATCATTCTCGGCAAGAAGACCGAGGATAAGGCGATTGCGGTGGCGATGGACTTCGTGCGCGCCATCAAGAAGACGCCGATCGTGGTCAACGACACGCGCGGCTTCTACGTCAATCGCTGCGTGCTGCGTTATATGTCGGAAGCCTACAAGATGCTGATCGAAGGCATTCCGGCGCCGATGATCGAAAACGCCGCCAAGCTCGCCGGCATGCCGGTCGGGCCCTTAGCGCTGACCGACGAAACCGCGGTCGATCTCGCGCAGAAAATCATGAAGCAGACCGTGCGCGACCTTGGGCCCAAGGCCGTCGATCCCGCCCAGCTCGACCTCATCAACGAGATGGTCGACAAGCATGATCGCAAGGGCCGCAAGAACGGCAAGGGCTTCTATGATTATCCCGCCAAGCCCGCCAAGAAGTCGCTCTGGCCGGGGCTCAAGGATCTCTACAAACAGAAGAAGCCGGAAGACGTTGACATCGAGGAGGTCAAGCAGCGCCTCTTGGTGACGATCGCGTTGGAAGCCGCCCGCGTCATGGAAGAAGGCATCGTGGTGGATCCGCGTGAGGCCGATGTCGGCTCCATCCTCGCCTTCGGCTTTGCGCCTTATACCGGCGGCGCACTGTCCTATATCGACGGCATGGGCGCCAAGAAGTTCGTGAAGCTCGCAAAATCCCTGCAGAAGAAATACGGCGCGGACTTCAAGGCACCGAAGCTGCTGCACGACATGGCCGACAAGGGCGAAACCTTCTACGAGCGCTTTGATCCCTACACCAGTACGCCGCCGCAGAAGCAGGCGGCGTAAGGGGCGACACGATGTATGTCTGGGCGCGGCTGGCGCGGACGCTGGCCTCGTCGGGCAAACGAGGTCCTTACCGCATGGGCGGCGAAAGCCGCCTTCGCTTCCGCTGTTTGCCGTCCGACATCGACTTCAACCTGCATCTCAACAATGCGCGCTACATGATGCTGGCCGATGTCGGCCGCATCGACATCTTCAACCGCAGCGGGTTGATCAAGCTTGCCCGCGAACGCGGTTGGGCGCCAATGTTGGGCGGCTTGCAAACCGTGTTTGTGCGCGAGATCAAGCTGTGGAAGCGGTTCGAACTGGTGTCCACTCTGGAAACCTGGGCCGACACGCAGATCATCGGACGCCATCGCTTCGTGATCGACGGCGATGTGACCGCCGCAATCGTGCTGACCACAGGCGGCATCTATGACGCACGAAGCCGCGCTTTCGTGCCGATCCAGGATGCGGTCGCGGCGCTCGGCATCGACGCCATCCCGCGTGAGCCAACGGAGGCTGAAGCGATCTTCATGGCCTCGCATACCGGTTTGCGGGCGATTGCTAAGGCGGGTGGCTGAGCGCGCATCGGACTGGACAAGCGCCGCCGACGCACCTACAAAGAATCAGGACTTTTTTCCTCTTATCAGCAATGAGCAGAGCCATGCTCTCGCATGAAAAAGTATGGGCGGCGATTGATGCTCTGGCGGCACGCCATGCGCTGTCGGCGTCCGGTCTGGCGAAGAAGGCCGGCCTTGATTCTACCGCCTTCAACAAATCCAAACGCCAATCCGTTGATGGTCGCCCTCGCTGGCCTTCCACCGAGTCGCTTGCCAAGATCATGGCCGCGACCGGGTCGTCCTTGGACGAGTTCATGGGGTTCATCACGAAAACGGCCGACGTGGCCGCAATCAAACATAAGCCGGCTAAAGGCGTACCGTTAGTCGGATTCGCACAGGCAGGTGCGGGCGGCTACTTCACGGATGCTGGCTTCCCCGTCGGACAAGGCTGGGAAACGGTCGAGGCGCCTGCGATCGTGCCGGAAGGTGGCTATGCCCTCGAAGTGCAGGGCGATTCCATGCTGCCGCTATATCGCCACGGCGACCGGCTGATCGTGGATCCCAATGCGATGGCTCGCAAGGGTGATCGCGTGGTGGTAAAAACCACGGGCGGCGAGGTGACGGCCAAGATTCTGGTGCGGCGCACGACCGACCTGGTGGAACTGCATTCGCTCAATCCCGAGCATCCCGATCGCACGATCCCGCTTAACGATGTCGAGTGGATCGCGCGCATCGTCTGGGCCAGCCAGTAGGTCATGCAGCGGCGGCTCAGCACCACCGGGTTTACCGGACTTGTCGGCGGTGGGCTGATCCTGTTCTGCGCCGCGATTTTCGCGTCGGGCCTTCATATCAAGGCACGCGAGGCGTCACCGTCGGTGACTGTTGAAGACGTGCCCTTCATGCCCGATCCAGCAATGGACGATGACGATGCTGCCGCCATGGCCGAAGCCGCCGGCATTGAGAGCTCGCCGGATGATGGTGGCGCAGTCTTGCCGCTCGAGCCGGAAACCGTGCCTGAGCAGACCGCCCTACCGCCGCCTTCACCTGCCGAGGCCAGCGCTGCTGTACCCGATGGGTGGAAGCCGAAGCTGCTTTATCGCCCGACTGCCAGTGCCGCCGGCCGCATCGAAGCGCAGGGCTATCAGATCGGAATTGCCGACATCGAGCCGGTGGATCCCGGCGAAAGTTGCGGCGAAGGCGCCAATGCCTGGCCGTGCGGAACCGCCGCCCGCACCCAGTTCCGCCATCTCCTGCGCGGTCGTGCGCTAACCTGCACCGTACCGGATAGAGCGCCGGCTGAAGCAATCGAAACCACGTGCAGCGTCGGCGGCGAAGATGTCGGCACGTGGCTGGTTGCGCAAGGTTGGGCACGGGCCAGCGAAGGTGGCGCACTGGCTGATGCGGGCGATCAGGCGCGTGATGCCGGTCGCGGCATCTATGGCAGCAAGCCGGTTCTGCCGGCAGTCGAGGTCAACACAGGTTCCGGCCTTGAACTGCCGGTGCCGCCATCGGCGCCAAGCATCATCGCGCCTGCGCCCCAGGCCGCAGCGCCTTCGATCCCTGACAATCGGGGCGCGTTTCCGCCTGCCCCGACCTTACCGGTCCAGTAAGCCTTCGCTTACTTCAACTCGCCGGCTAGCGCCTTGGCGATTAGCGCCCGCGTTTCTTCGATGCCGTAAAGCGCAGCAAACGACCCGAAGCGTGGGCCGCGTTCCTGGCCGATCAGCACCTGATAGATCATCGCGAAGAAAGCGACCGAGACGCCCGGCCCGCCTTCCGGGCTCTTCTTGCTATGATCCTGATAGCGCTCGATGCGGCGCGCGACGTTGAGCGCCGCGTTCTGGATCGCCTCACCGTCCGAACCCGCTGGCAGTTGGCCGAGCGTGTCTGACAGCGCGGCCAGCGCCTCACGCTCGACCTCGTCGGCAGCGCGGAACGTCTTGGTCGGCTTCACGAAATCGTCGAAGTAGCGGATGGCATAGCCGGTCAGCCGGTCGAGCTCCGGATGAGTCTGTGCCGTCACGCCCGGCGCATAGCGCGAGATGAAGCCCCACAGCACATCCTTGTTCTGCGCGTTGGAAGCGCTGACCAGGTTGAGCAGCAGCGCAAACGGCACCGGCAGCTCAACCTCGGGCGGATTGCCGCTGTGGATGTGCCAAACGGGGTTGTCGAGCTTCGCCTTGGCATCCTGGCGACGATAGGCGGAGAGATAGGTGTAATATTCGTCCACTGCCTTCGGGATGACGTCGAAATACAAGCGCTTCGCCGTGCGCGGTTTCTGGAACATGTAGAGCGACAGGCTTTCGGTCGGCGCGTAAGCCAGCCACTCGTCGATGGTGATGCCGTTGCCCTTGGACTTCGAGATCTTCTCGCCATTCTCGTCGAGGAACAGCTCGTACACGAAATGCTCTGGCGGCTTACCGCCCAGGATGGAGCAGATCCGGTCGTAGATCACCTGGTTGGTCTGGTGGTCCTTGCCGAACATCTCGAAATCCACGTCGAGGGCTGCCCATCGCATGCCGAAATCCGGCTTCCATTGCAGCTTCACGCGCCCGCCGGTGATCGGCAACGTGGTTTCCTCGCCGTCCTCGTCGTCGAAGGTGATGGTGCCTTCCATCGCATCGACATTCTTCATCGGCACGTAAAGCACGCGGCCGGACTTTGGCGAGATCGGCAGGAAGGGGCTGTAGGTCGCCTGACGCTCGGCGCCCAAGGTCGGCAGCATCACCTTCATGATCTGCTCATAGCGCTCGGCGGCCAGAAGCAGCATCGCGTCGAAGCGACCCTGCTTGTAGTATTCGGTGGCGCTGGCGAACTCGTAATCGAAGCCGAACGTATCGAGGAAGCGGCGGAGCATCGCATTGTTGTGGTGCCCGAAGCTCTCGTAATCGCCGCCGAACGGGTTCGGCAC
This sequence comes from Tianweitania sp., assembly GCF_032053605.1. Taxonomy (NCBI): domain Bacteria; kingdom Pseudomonadati; phylum Pseudomonadota; class Alphaproteobacteria; order Hyphomicrobiales; family Phyllobacteriaceae; genus Tianweitania; species Tianweitania sp. The sequence goes on along the minus strand of NZ_DAMBUH010000075.1, from coordinate 5,216 downwards.
CGAGGTCAGGGGCTTGTGCAGATGCGGCTCGAGGAAGGCGCGATCCGGCACGTTGTCCGGAATCTTGCGCATGCCATCCATGTCGTCGGAAAAGCACAGCAGCTTCGTTGCTACCTTGTTTTCGGTCAGCACATGAAAGGCATGGCGCACCATCGTGGTGCGCGCGACTTCACCGAACGTGCCGATATGCGGCAGGCCGGACGGGCCGTAGCCCGTTTCAAACAGGATGGTCTGCGGGAGATCGCGCCCTTCGTAGCGCTTGATGATCTTTTTCGCTTCTTCGAACGGCCAGGCTTTGCTCACGCCCGCGGCTTCGAGAACCTCGGGTGAAAGCTGCATGGACGTTGGCAAGGCGGAAGACATCGTGTTGATCCCTGGGAAAATGAGCGGAATGGGCCGTTGAACGGGCGGAAACCGCGACGTCCTTCGCTTAAGCGGCCTAAGCGCCAGCGTCAATCCAAGGTTTAGGCCACGGCTTTTAAGCCATCCCGTTCAGAAGAAGCTGACGGGGAAGTAGCGCAGATAAAGCTCGGCAAACGTGCCCTTCGTGCCGATCTCGTGCAGCGCATAATCCAGCGCCTGCTTGAGTTCGGGACGGTCGACCGGCACAGCGACAGCGAGGCCCTGTCCGAGATATTCCGGCGCGAGATAAGGACCGCCAACAAAGGCGCAGCAATCGCCGGCCTCGCTTTCGGTCAGCCAGAAGCTCATGCGCATGCCGTCGCCGAAAGCGAGATCGATCATGCCGGTCTGAACGGCGGCGAGCATGGCGTCGAAGTCGTCGAAGCTTTGTGCGGTCGCAGACGGGAAGTAGTCGCGCAGCATACGCTCATGCGCAGAAGCGGTGATGACGCCGATCGTCTTGCCCGCGAGCGCGGCGCGCGTCGTTTCCGGCGCATCACCCTGACGCCCGACGAAGCGGGCCGGGAAGCTCAGATAGGGTCGCGAGAAGGCATATTTCTCGCGATTCTCGCTGCTTACCGCCAGGCCCGATAACAGCGCCTCGCCTTCGCCGTCGGCTAGCGCCTTCGCATGCTCGTTCCAGGGTAGCGCCTGGATCTGGCAGCGATCGGTGATGGCGAGTTCGGCACAGATGGCGCGGGCGAGATCGACATGGAAGCCGCTCAACCGACCGGACGCATCGATGAAAGAGAAGGGCGGGAAGTCGGTGGTGGTGACGAAGCGCAGCCGCTTCAACTCGCTTAGATCTGGCTTCACCAACCGCTCGCGCGTATCCCAGAAGCTCGGGATCGCCGGATCGGCTTTTACCGGTGACGGCAACAGGACCAGAGCCGAAGCCAGAAGAAGAAGGCAGGAAGCCAGATGGCGGCGCATGGGAAACTCCGGGCGGCGCGGCGATGATGCCCGAGGGGTGCCCGCTCCGGCGCAGCCTGTCAATCGCGCCGTGCGCTTAGTCGACCGGATCGAAGGCGATGATGAAGATCGAAGCCGAGAGGCTGCCGCCGATATCGACCCGCACACGGCTCGGCAGAAGCACGGCATCGAGTGCCTTCAGCTCGATCTTTTCGCCTCCTGTGACCAGATCGATCTCACCCTCGTGGCAAAGCAGCAGGGTCAGTTCGGCATCGAGGTCGCCAAGATCATCAAGCGTGCCGCGCCGCACCGTATGGCGAAAGGCGCCGCGCCGGGTCATCACGTTGAGGTCGGTGATCGGCCCGGCGATCAGCCGGGCGCTGGTATGCGTGTCGGCGGGGAACGCGAACGGCTCGCTGTCGCGATCGAGGCGGACTTCCTCCTGACCGGATACGGCCAACTCGATCCCCTCGCCTTGCAGAACGCTCAGCGTGCGGTCGATGTCTGGAAAGGTCGAAAATGGCCCGTCTTCCACCACATCGGCCATGGACACGCGCCACTCGAAGTCGTCGAGCCCTGCATTAGGAGGAAAGACCGCAATTTCCGTGGTCTCTCCCTTTCCGTTCTTCCAGGGCATGCGGCGGTAATCGGCGGCGCGTAGGATTTTCATGGTACGGAACTAGCCGAGGATCCCCGGCAGGTTCAACCCATTCTCCCTGGCGCAGTCGATCGCCTCGTCATAGCCGGCATCGGCATGGCGCATCACGCCGGTGGCCGGATCGTTCCAAAGAACGCGCTCCAGACGGCGATCGGCGTCTTCCGTGCCATCACACACGATCACCATGCCGGAATGCTGCGAAAAGCCCATGCCGACGCCGCCGCCGTGATGCAAGGACACCCATGTCGCGCCCGAAGCGGTGTTCAGCAGCGCGTTCAACAGCGGCCAATCGGACACCGCATCCGAGCCGTCCTTCATGGCTTCGGTTTCGCGGTTGGGCGATGCGACCGAGCCGGAATCGAGATGGTCGCGGCCGATCACCACCGGCGCCTTCAGCTCGCCATTGCGCACCATCTCGTTGAAGGCGAGGCCGAGGCGATGACGGTCGCCGAGACCGACCCAGCAGATGCGCGCCGGCAGACCCTGGAAGTGGATGCGCTCGCGCGCCATGTCCAGCCAATTGTGGAGATGGTGGTTGCCGGGCGTCAGCTCCTTCACCTTGGCGTCGGTCTTGTAGATGTCCTCCGGATCGCCCGAGAGCGCTGCCCAGCGGAACGGTCCGATGCCGCGGCAAAACAGCGGCCGGATATAGGCCGGCACAAAGCCGGGGAAGTCGAAGGCATTCGCGACGCCCTCTTCCAGCGCCATCTGGCGGATGTTGTTGCCGTAATCGACGGTCGGCACGCCCATTTTCCAGAAATCGAGCATGGCGCGCACATGGGTCGCCATCGACTCTTTGGCGGCATGTTCGACCGCCTTGGGATCGCGCTCGCGCTTGTCTTCCCATTGCGCCAGCGTCCAGCCCTTCGGCAGGTAGCCGTTGATCGGGTCATGCGCCGAAGTCTGATCGGTCACCGCATCGGGGCGCACGCCGCGGCGCACGAGTTCAGGGAAGATGTCGGCGGCATTGCCGAGCAGGCCGACGGATACGGCCTTCTTTGCCTTCACCGCTTCGTCTATGATCGCCAGCGCTTCATCCAAATCCTGCGCTTGACGGTCGAGATAACCGGTCTTCAAGCGCATCTCGATGCGGCTCGGCTGGCATTCCACGGCAAGGCAGGAGGCGCCGGCCATGGTTGCCGCCAGCGGCTGCGCACCGCCCATGCCGCCAAGGCCGGCGGTTAGGATCCAGCGGCCGGACAGATCGCCATTATAATGCTGGCGGCCCATTTCCACGAAGGTCTCGTAGGTGCCCTGCACGATGCCCTGGCTGCCGATATAGATCCAGGATCCGGCGGTCATCTGGCCGTACATAGCCAGGCCCCTCTTATCCAGCTCGTGGAAATGGTCCCAGGTCGCCCAATGCGGCACGAGGTTGGAGTTGGCGATCAGAACGCGCGGCGCATCCTTGTGCGTCTGGAACACGCCGACGGGCTTGCCAGACTGGACCAGAAGCGTCTGGTCGTCTTCGAGCGTCTTCAGCGCCGCAACGATGCGGTCGAAACTTTCCCAATCGCGCGCGGCGCGGCCGATGCCGCCATACACCACGAGTTCGCCCGGCTTTTCGGCGACGCCTGGATCGAGATTGTTCATCAGCATGCGCATGGGCGCTTCGGTGAGCCAGCTCTTGGCGGAAAGCTCGGTGCCGGTGGCGGCGCGGATGACGCGCTGATTGTCGATACGGGTGGTCATGCGGAAGCTCCGGTCTTGGCCCAGTCGAGCGCGGTTTGGAGGATGGTTTTCAAGGTCGCGCGGATGGGCGCGGCGTAGTCGGGATCAAAGGGTACCGGCCAGGTGTCCGGTGTACCTTTGCCTTCGGGCTCGCGGAGATAGCCGCGGTTGGAGAGTTCCATCTGGAGGCCATGCACGCCGTGCTCCGGCTGGCCGTGATGGCGAGTAATGTAGCCGCCCTTGAAGCGGCCGTTGACGACGTAGCTTTCACCCGTGGCCGCCAAGATCTCCGCGACTTTCGCTTCAAGCTCGGGATCAGCGGCCTTGCCATCATTGGTGCCAAGGTTGAACACCGGCAGCGTGCCTTCGAACAAGCGCGGCAGAACCGAGCGGATCGAATGACAATCATAGATCACCACTCGATGGTTGTGCCGACCCAAGCGCTCCAGCTCGGAAGCAAGCGCCGCCTGATACGGCGCATGGTAGGTTTCCAACCGCCGCGCGACTTCTGCCGCGTCCGGTTCACGGCCGGGCTTGTAGAGCGGGTCGCCGTCGAAGGTTTCGCGCGGGCAAAGATCGGTCGTGGTCTGACCGGGATAAAGCGAGGTGCCGGACGGGTCACGGTTGACGTCGATTACCGAGCGCGAAATCGCGGTATGAACGATCGTGGCGTCGAGCTCTTCCGCGAAGTCGTAAAGCTCGGCGATCCACCAATCGGTGTCGCGCTGCGCCAGCCACGGCGAGACATAATCGTCATCCAATCCGGCGAGACCGGTGCCGGTATGCGGAAGGCTGACAAGAAGCGGCGCCTGGCCGCGGCGGATGGTTAGCCAGTCACTCATGCGGTTACTCCCGGCAAGGACACGGTTGCCGCTGCTTCCACCACCGCACCGGAGCGCACCAAGGCATTGGCGGCTTCCATGTCGGGATAGAAGTGGCGGTCGTCATCGAGATGCGGAACCTGCGCGCGCAGAAGCGTGCGGACGGCTTCCAGCGGGGTGCTGGACGCCAACGGTTGGTGGAAGTCGCAACCTTGCGCGGCGGCCAGAAGCTCGATGCCGATCACGGCCGTCGCATTCTCCACCATGCTCATCAGACGACGCGCGCCGTGGGCTGCCATCGACACGTGATCTTCCTGATTGGCGGAGGTCGGGATGGAATCGACGCTGGCCGGATAGGCCTTCTGCTTGTTTTCCGAAACGAGTGCGGCCGCCGTCACCTGCGGGATCATGAAGCCGGAGTTGAGGCCGGGCTTCGGCGTCAGGAACGCTGGCATGCCGGACA
>NZ_DAMBUH010000075.1:0-279 GCF_032053605.1 Tianweitania sp. | reverse complement strand
CGAGCCGATTTCGCAGACGGCCAGCGCAATCATGTCGGCCGCGAACGCCACCGGCTCGGCGTGGAAATTGCCGCCGGATAGCGCGGTGTCGTCTTCAACGAAGATCAGCGGATTGTCGGACACGCCGTTGGCTTCGGTGGCCAGCGTGTCGGCGGCCTTGCGCAGCACGTCGAGCGCGGCGCCCATCACCTGCGGCTGGCAGCGCAGGCAATACGGGTCCTGCACGCGCTCGTCGCCGTGGCGATGCGATTCACGGATCGCGCTGCCCTCCATCAGCGC
>NZ_DAMBUH010000074.1:6518-17407 GCF_032053605.1 Tianweitania sp. | reverse complement strand
GCCGTTGGCGTCGGCACGCTGTTGTCGCGGGTGCTGGATGTCCGCAACATCGCGCTCGTCTTCCTCATGGCAGTGCTGACCTCGGCGGTGACGGCTGGGCTTTGGCCGGCTTTGTTTGCGTCCTTTGTCGGAGCGCTCGCCTTCAACTTCTTCTTCCTGCAGCCGCTTTACACGCTCGACATCGGCGATCCTGAAAGCGTCATCGCCTTCGGCTTCTTTCTCGGCGTGGCGGTGATCGCCAGCAACCTGACGGGGCGGGTGCATCGGCAGGCCATGGCCGCGCGGCAGCGCGCCCGCACCACGGAAGACCTCTACCTCTTTTCCAAGAAGCTTGCCGGCACGGGCACGCTGGATGACGTGCTATGGGCCACCGCGCATCAGATCGCGGCCATGCTGAAGGTGCGCGTCGTGATCCTGCTTCCCGAGGGCGACACGATCGCCGTGCGCGCCGGCTATCCGCCCGACGATACGCTGGTGGATGCCGATATCGCGGCCGCGCGTTGGGCGTGGGAACACAACCGGCCTGCAGGGCGAGGGGCCGACACGCTGCCCGGCGCCAAGCGTCTTTATCTACCCCTGCGTACCGGCCGCATGCCGATCGGCGTCGTGGGTCTCGACAATGACAAGCAGGGCCCGCTGCTCACGCCCGAACAGCAACGCCTGCTCGATGCCCTCAACGATCAGGCGGCGGTGGCGATCGAGCGGACCCAGCTCGTGGCCGATGTCGATAAGGCGCAACTGGTCGCCGAAGCCGACAAGCTGCGCTCAGCCTTGCTCACCTCCATCTCGCATGACCTGAAAACGCCGTTGGCAGGGATCATGGGTGCTGCCGGAACGCTGCGGGATTATCCGCAAGCGATGACGGATGGCGACCGCGCCGATCTGCTCGGCACGATCGTGGACGAATCCGAGCGCCTTAATCGCTTTATCGCCAATCTGCTCGACATGACGCGCATCGAGTCCGGCGCGATGCAGCCGACGATGTCACCGCATTATGTCGGCGATATCGTTGGCAGCGCACTGCGCCGCGCCGACAAGATCTTAGCCAAGCACACGACACGCATCGAGATCCCCGCCGATCTGCCGATGGTGAAGCTCGATCCGGTGCTGTTCGAACAGGTCCTGTTTAATTTCCTCGACAATGCCGCCAAATATGCGCCGGAGGGATCGCTGGTTCTCATCCGGGGCTTACATCGCGGCGGCTCGATCTTGCTGGAAATCATCGACGAAGGGCCGGGCATCCCTGCCGAAGATCTCGAACGCGTGTTCGACAGCTTTCACCGTGTGCGGAAAACCGATCATGTGCGCGCTGGCACCGGGCTCGGCCTTGCGATCTGCCGCGGCTTCGTTGAAGCACTCGGGGGCACCATCAAGGCTGGCAACCGGACGGATCGTTCCGGCGCAGTCTTCACCATTCAGATGCCACTCAATCCCCAGCAGGTTCCGGAACGCCTTCAATGACCCAGTCCGCCGTCAAGATCCTGGTTGTCGATGACGAACCGGCCATCCGCAAGCTGCTGCGCGTGGGTTTGACCGCAGAAGGCTATGTGCTGATCGAAGCGCCAAATGCGCGCGAGGCGCTTGTTCTGGTCAAGCAGGAGGCCCCAGACCTCATCCTGCTCGATCTCGGTCTGCCGGATATGTCAGGCCATGATCTGCTGGAACGTTGGCGCGCGGAGCCGCTCGATCTGCCGATCATCATCCTGTCCAGCCGCACCGATGAGGCAGGCATCGTGCGCGCGCTCGAGCTTGGCGCGGATGACTATGTCACCAAGCCGTTCGGCACGAGAGAACTGGTGGCCCGCATCCGCGTCGGGCTGCGGCACAAGCTGCAGCAACAGGGCGAACGGCCGATCTTCCAGACCGGGGATCTATCCGTCGATCTGGTGAAGCGCATCGTCAGACTGGCCGGGCGCGAGGTGAAGCTGTCGCCCAAGGAATACGACATCCTGCGCATTCTGGTTCAGCACGCCGGCAAGGTCATCACCCATCAGCACCTCCTCAAGCAGGTCTGGGGCGGGCCGACGGATGTGCAGTATCTCAGGGTCTATGTCCGCCAGCTCCGGCAGAAGATCGAGCAAAGCCCGGACGATCCGCATTACATCAAGACGGAGACCGGGGTGGGCTACCGCCTGCGGGAAGCCGATCCCGATCCGCGCTGGGACGCGCCGCCAAGTTCAGCCAATAGTTGAGCAGCCCTGTGCCGGCGTCCGGCCCGCCCTATGTCGCATCAGCAATCACCGATCCCGGGAGGACCCTCCATGCGCGTTGTTTTCACTGGTGGATCCGGCAAGGCCGGGCGTCATGTCATTCCCTGGCTAAAGGAGCGCGGTGGGCATGAGATCCTGAACCTGGATCGCCAGGTGCTCGACTATGAGGGCGTCAACACGCTGGACGTTGACCTGAGGGACTCAGGCCAGGTCTTCAACGCGTTGTCCATGCATTTCAGCCAGGACGAGTTCGAAACAGGGCAAGGTCCGGCGAAGGTCGATGCCGTCGTGCATTTCGCAGCCGTTCCGCGCGTGCTGCTGAAGCCCGACAACGAGACGTTCCGCAACAACGTGATGTCGACCTACAACGTCATCGAAGCGGCGGTGAAGCTTGGCATCCGCAAGATCATCATCGCCTCGTCGGAAACGACCTATGGCGTGTGTTTTGCCGAGGGCGACAAGGATTTTCATCGCTTCCCGCTGGATGAGGATTATCCCATCGATCCGATGGACTCGTACGGTCTCAGCAAGCAGTGCAACGAGAACACCGCGCGCGCTTTCGCCGATCGCACCGGCGCCGACATCTATGCGCTGCGCATCGGCAATGTCATCGAACCGGATGAATATGGACCGTTCCGCACCTATGCGGAGAACCCGCCGATGCGCAAACGCAATGCGTGGAGCTATATCGATGCGCGCGATCTGGGCCAGATCGTGCACCTCGCCTTGATCAAGGACGGGCTCGGCTTCCAGGTCTTCAATGCCGTGAACGACACGATCACGGCGGATCAGCCGACGGAAGAGTTCCTGCGCCAGTGGGCGCCGAACACGCCGATCACGCAGCCCATTCCCGGCTTCGAGGCGCCGCTTTCAAACCGGAAGATTCGCGATGTGCTCGGCTTCAAGCAAGAGCACGACTGGCGCAAATACGCCTGACAGGGAAACGCCCGGGCCGTGTTCCAGCCCGGGCTCAATGCTTAGAGCTTGGCGCTCAGCGTTTCGGTGATCGCGTCTGCGCGATCCTTGACGTCCGCGCCGTTGGTGAACGGACGGAAGTTGATGTCGAGGGTGCCGTCTTCGAACTTCACGCGCTGCTTGTAATCGGAAGCTGAAATGCCGCCATCGGCATAATGGATGGTGATCGCCTTCAGCTTGGCCTTGAGCGCTTCCTTGCCCATGTCGTCCTGCGCGACCTCCTTCATCGCCAGTTCTAGTGGCTCGAAGATGGTCTTCAGGAAGAACTCTTCGTGGGTGTAGTATTCCGTCTCGCCGGGCAATGCGAGGCTGAGCCAGTCGACGGTGATCGGAACCGGGAAGCCGGCAGCGTCCTGGATCTTCTTCTGCAGGGCAGGATACTGCTCCTTTTCATAGGCAGCCACGGCGCGGCGCTCGGCCAGGCCGGCTTCCTGAGCCGACACGAAGGATGTGGTCGCGACCAGCGCGGCGAAGGCGGCAGCAAGCAAGGTTTTGATCATTCAAGCATCTCCAGGGTTGAAAGAAGGGAAAGGCAACGCGGCGAACGGTGTGCGTCGCGATGCGGTCAGCAGAGATTGGCGTTGAAGGTGCTGATCATCCAGCTGTAGTCCGTGTTCAGCTGCTGACTGTCGAATTGGGCAGGGTCGTATGACGCGGTGGAATTGTCTTCGCGGCTGTAGTCGCCTTTTTCTGCGCGGCTGAGGGCTGAGCGGCCAGCAGCGATGACCTTGTTCATCGCGTTGAGCTTTGTCGGACACCCTTCCGCGCCGCCTTCGCGAAGCTTCTTGTCCCAGCCTTCCGCCATTTCTGCGAGGCGATTCAAGCTGGACTTCACGTCGGCGCGAATTTTCGCGTCTTGCGGTGAAGCAAACATAGCGTTCAGACCGGTCATGGCCTCCTTGCCGAAGAAGATGACGCCCGCGCGGTAGCGTTCCAGGCTGCCTTCCGGCGCCGTCTCGAAGGCGTCGCGCGTCAGCTTGTCGTCGCGCGCCTGCATGCTGGTGAAGAATGCCGCTTCGGCGACCGCCACTTTCTGCAAGGCTTCGACGAAAGCAGCATCCTTCTCGCGAGCCTTCTCGCCGCCATCCGACAGATAGCCTTTGGTCTCAGCATAGTTGGCCAGGTCGCTGTTGACGGGCTCGAACGCTGTCACCGCAGCCGCATAATCCTTGGCCGTCTGGTCGACTTCGGGGATCGAGCCTTCCTTGACAATAGCCTCATTGAGGGCCGACTTCACGTTGGTGACGTCGAAGGCGCGAACGACCTCGTATTCATCCAGCGGCTCGGTGCCTGCCAGCCGATTGGCATATTTTTGGACGTGACGATCAAGCGTTTCGTTGAAGCTGCCGTTCATGACGCTGGCGGCTTTGACATAGGCGTTGTGCTTGGCGATCTCGATCTGCTCTGCCGATGGTCCCGCCGACGCGTTGGCCTGGCTTTCCTCGTTGTTGCAACCGGTCAGAAAGACGGCGAACCCAACGACCAGCGCTGAGAAGAGGTGGTTCCGGGTGGGCATCGTCGTCCTGTACTGCTCATGCTAGGCGTCTGACGGCAAAACCGTCTACTTGCAGAACCACCAGCTTTGATGCTGGCTGTAAAGATGAAAGCGTCGATTTTCAACGCGTTCTACTTCGCGATGCCTTCGGTCGTGTGACAAAGATTGTCGCATGGAGCGAGGCCACCCTTCACGCCCCAGGTAAACGCGCTTGTTCAGCATGGGCACAAACCTGTAATGAAGCAGGGATGATGATCCTGCTTTTTCCACTGTTTTTGGTGGCCAGCACCATTGCTGTTGTTGCAGACTTTGTACGGGCAGGATCGGTGCGAGGCGTACGCGGTGGCCTCGCCTTCTTTCTGGCCTGTCTTCTCCTTTGCTACGCCTCGGCTTTCGTGCTGATCTCCCTCGATCCTTACTTCGACGACAACGGCGCGCCGTCCTTCATCGACTTGCGCTTTCGCTGGTTCTGGGCGGCAGAACTGGCTGGCTGGATCGCGCTCCTGTTTCTGCCGACGGCCTTCGCGCTGAGGGCTGCCGTCAAGGGCGTTCGGATTCGGCTGAGACGTACAAGCGAAAACGAGGCCGTCGCCGCCACGCCGCAAGAGCCGATCAGAGAATGAGGAAGACGAACATGCACCAGCAACTCGCGCGGCCCTGTGCAGTAACGGGCAAAGCAGCGCTTGCTGTCATCTTTCTGCTCGCCGGGTCAGGCATCGGCTCTGCTCAAGAGGCTGATCTTGCAGCCATGCCGAAGGACGTGCGCACCTTCATGGAACGGCGCGACCAATGCGACCACTTCCGCAACGAGGAAGCCTATGACGAAGCGCGCGGCGCCGAGATCGAGCAAGGCGTGACGAAGTTCTGCACGGGCACCGATGCCGAACTGGAAAGCCTGAAGCAGTTGCACCGTCGCGATCAAGCCGTGACCGATGCTTTGTCGTCCTACGAGACTGACATCGAGTAAGCGCCTTTCTTTCCAGTCTGCACCACTGAAGAAGGGCCCGCCTGAACGACGGGCCCTCATCGCAAATCAAGGCTGCAGAACCACGCGGCCTTCGATCTTGCCTTTGCGCAGCCGATCGAACACGTCGTTGACGGCTGACAGCGGCTCGACAGCGACCGTCGTGCGGACCTTGCCTTCAGCGGCGAAGGACAAGGCTTCCGCCAGATCCTTGCGCGTTCCGACAATCGAGCCGCGCACGGTGATGCGCTTCAGGACGACATCGAAGATCGGCGTCGGGAAATCGCCGGGCGGAAGGCCCACCAGCGAAACCGTTCCACGACGACGCGCACAAGCGATCGCTTGGCCGAACGCTGCGGGCGAGACGGCCGTGACCAGCACGCCATGCGCGCCGCCACCGGTCGCATCGGTGATCTTGGCGACGGCATCTTCGGTGAGCGCGTTGGCAGTCACGTCGGCGCCGAGTTCCCGCGCAAGGTTGAGCTTGTCGTCGGACACGTCGAGCGCCGCGACATGCAGGCCCATCGCCTTGGCATATTGCACGGCGACGTGGCCGAGCCCGCCAATGCCGGAAATCACCACCCATTCGCCGGGCTTGGCTTCCGTTTCCTTCAGCCCTTTGTAAGTGGTGACGCCGGCGCACAGGATCGGCGCCAGGGTCGGGAAGTCGGGGTTGGCGGGCAGGTGGCCGACATAGGGCGCGCTGGCGATCGCGTATTCCGCATAGGTGCCATTCACGCTATAGCCGCTGTTGTGCTGCTGCTCACACAGCGTTTCCCACCCTGTCTGGCAGTATTCGCAGTGGCCACAAGCATCGTGCAGCCAGGGAATACCGACCGCGTCGCCTTCCTTCAGGTCGACCACGCCCGAGCCGAGTGCGGTGACATAGCCTACGCCTTCATGGCCGGGGATCAGCGGCATGATCGGCTTGACCGGCCAGTCGCCGTCAACGGCATGCAGGTCGGTGTGGCAAACGCCGGTGGCCTCGATCTTGACCAGAACTTCGCCCGGACCCGGCTGCGGGATCGGAACCTCCTCGATCACCAGCGGTGCGCCGAAACTTCGGGCGACCGCAGCTTTCATCATCGCCATGGCATACTCCTTGTTGGCAAGTGCTGCATCAGCGGCTTCAGCATCAATCGACTTCAACCAACTGACACGGAACTCTCGTTTATAAGAGCGAACACGACGCAATCATGACATTGCTAATATGCTCGCCTCAAGTTCGACGAAGGGAGCACAAGCCCGCCACTATCGCTGCTCTGCCACAAGATCCACGAAGGCCCGCAAAGGGGCAGGCATGAAGCGGCGGGAAAAGTAGAGGCGGGGCCCATCGTAGCGCGGCCACCAGTCCTGCAGAACGGGCACGAGCGTTCCATCAGCGAAGTGCGGGTCGAGCCAGTTGCGGAAGGTGTAAAGCAAGCCCCGACCGCTTTTTGCCAGAGCGATTGCAGCCATCGCGCCAGCCGTGCCCATGATCAGCCGCGCCGGCGGGTCGACCGTCAGGGTCTCGCTGCCACGCTCGAACTCCCAGGCACCGACGGCTGCGCCGCTGATCCTGATGCGGATACAGTCATGAGTGAGAAGTTCGCTGGGATGCGTCGGCATGCCGAGGCGCTTGAGATAAGAGGGCGCGGCAGCGAGTGCCGCCTGCTGCTGGCGCGGACCGATCGGAATAGCGATCATGTCCTGTTCCAGATGCTCGCCATAGCGAATGCCTGCGTCGCAATCGGCCGCGGTGATGTCCACCAGCCGGTCTTCGACCACGAGCTCGACGCGCACATCCGGATGCGCCGCCATGTAGCGGTCGATGATCGGGGGCAGGATGTCGAACATCACGGCGCCCGGCACGTTGAGCCGCAATCGGCCGCGCACCGTGTTCTGCGAACTCGCCGCCTCATCCAGCGCCGCACGGGCTTCCGACAGGAGTGGTGCGGTGCGGATGGCGAGCGCGCGGCCGGCTTCGGTCAACATGATGCTGCGCGTGGTGCGGCTGAACAAGGGCACACCAAGTCGCAACTCCAGCCGCGAGATCGTTTCGCTGACCGTTGATGGCGATTGTCCCAGCCGCTTGGCGGCCGTGCGGAAGCCGTTGGCATCGGCCACCGCAAGAAACACCCGGAGATCATCGAGCGAAGCGGCAAGATCATTGTTCGGCATGCCGATCAGCCTATTCGCCACGACGCGGATTATCAACGGTCATCCGATCAGCCATCTTCGGGCTGCCAACAAGGACACCAACCATGACCCAACCCACCATCAACGCCGCGGCTGCCGGGCGCTTCACTTTTCCAGGCACGTCGATTTCCGTCAACCGCATGGGCTATGGCGCCATGCAGCTTGCCGGTCCGCATGTGTTTGGCGAGCCCAAGGATCCCGAAGAAGCCAAGGCCGTTCTGCGCGAAGCGCTCGATCTCGGCATCGACCATATCGACACCAGCGACTTCTACGGACCCTATGTCACGAACCGCCTGATCCGCGAAACGCTGCATCCTTATCCCGCCAGCCTGACTCTGGTCACCAAGATCGGTGCTTGGCGCAATGATAAGGGCGACTGGATCCTTGAGCGTGGCGCCGACTTCCTGCGCAAGTCCGTTGAAGACAATCTGGAGCGCCTCGGCTTGCAGCAGATGGCCATCGTCAACCTGCGCATGGGAGGCCCGGACGATGACATCGTGGCGCCGATGCAGGCCATGCGCCAGATGCAGGACGAGGGGCTGCTCGCCCATATCGGGATCAGCACGGTTGATGCGAAACAGCTCGCTACGGCGCGGGCCATTGCTCCAATTGTCTGCGTGCAGAACCTCTACAACGTGGTTCAGCGTACCGATGATGCGATGATCGATGATCTGGCCGAAGCCGGCATCGCCTATGTGCCTTATTTCCCGCTTGGCGGTTTCACGCCCTTGCAGGCGGAAGGCTTGAGCAAGGTTGCCGCTGACCTCGGCGAAACATCCCAGACCGTTGCGCTCGCCTGGCTTCTTCAGCGCAGCCCGAACATCCTGGTGATCCCCGGCACATCCAAGCGCGCCCACCTACGCAGCAATATCGCTGCCGCCGGCCTGGAGCTGGATGCTGCCCACTTGCAGCAGTTGGACGCTTTGAACCAGGCTGGCTGAGGGTCTTCTTCGGATCCAAGCCCAACATGGGAATCGACATGAAACGCCGAAGCCGCTAGCGGTACATTGAAGATCGCGCATCCGGGGGATGATGGGTGCGTGTCATCTCCGGGCGAGGGCAGATCATGAAGACTTCCGTCGAGGACATCCTCGGGCGAGCCGGTGCGGGATCCTTCCAGCGCCGGCTTCTCGGTATTTTCGGCTTCGTTTGGGCCGCCGATGCCATGCAGGTTCTGGCAGTCGGCTTCACCGCTGCCTCCATTGCCGCAACCTTCGACCTGTCCGTGCCCAAGGCCCTTCAGACCGGCACCATGTTCTTTCTCGGCATGCTGATCGGCGCCAGCCTGTTCGGCAAACTCGCCGATCGTCATGGCCGGCGCCGGGTGCTGCTGGTGACCGTCGGCTGCGATGCGATCTTCGGCCTCCTGTCCGTCTTCGCACCATCCTTTGAGGTGCTGCTGGTTCTCCGTTTCCTGACCGGTGCTGCCGTCGGCGGAACCCTGCCGGTGGACTACGCGATGATGGCCGAGTTCCTGCCGGCGAAGAACCGTGGCCGCTGGCTGGTGATGCTGGAAGGGTTCTGGGCCGTCGGTACGGTGATCGTCGCGCTCACCGCCTGGGCCGCCAGCGTGTATGGCGTTGCTGATGCCTGGCGCTGGATCTTCGCGGTCACCGCGCTGCCCGCTTTGATCGGCGTGTTCCTGCGCTGGTGGGTGCCGGAATCACCGATGTACCTGCTCAAGACCGGTCGTGCGGCCGAGGCGAAGGCCGTGCTGGATCAGGTTCTGGTCACAAACGGCCAGCCGCCACTCGGTGCCGATGTCGCGCTTGAATCTCCAGCCAGCACGAAGACGGACGGGATCTTCTCAGGCCCCTTGCGCCGCCGCAGCATTGCCATGCTGTTGGTCTGGTTCTTTGTTTCCATTTCCTATTACGGCATCTTCACCTGGATGCCGGCGCGCCTCGCTGGCGAAGGCTTCGGCTTCGTGCGCGGCTATGGCTTCCTGGTGATCGTCGCGCTGGCGCAGATCCCCGGCTACGCGCTGGCCGCATATGGCGTCGAAGCCTGGGGCCGCAAGCCGACGCTCGTTGGCTTTCTTCTTCTCAGCGCGCTGGCCTGCGCCTTGTTCGTGATCGCCGGCAACGCCATAATGATCGCCGCCTCGATCCTGATCATGAGCTTTGCACTGCTCGGTACCTGGGGCGCTCTATACGCCTTCACGCCCGAGCTTTACCCGACGGAGAGCCGTGCAACCGGCATGGGTGCGGCGAGCGCCATGGCCCGCTTCGGCGGTTTGCTGGCGCCTTCGCTCATGACAATCGTCATCGCGCAAAGCTTTGTTGGAGCCATCGGGCTTTTCGCCTTTTTTCTTCTGCTGGGTGCCGTGATGGCCGGGTTCATCGACCATGAAACGCGGCAAAAGGCTTTGAGCTGATCGCGTCAGATCGGCCCTTCGCCGACATTGTGGATCATGGCAAGCAGCGTATCGAGAACGATCTTCAGGTCCTTTTCAGGAATACCCTGGATCAGCTTTTGATGATTGCTGATCATGATCGGCCAGAGCTGTCGCAGGAGAGCCTCGCCCTTGGGCGTCAGGCCGACTTCGCGCCGGCGAAGATCATGTGCCGCGATCTGGCGTTTGACGAGGCCGGCCGTCACCATCGTGTCGATCGTCCGGCTGGCGTTGGATTGCTCCACGACCGCATAGCTGGCGATCTCGTTCACCGTTAGCGTTTTGTGGATGTAGAGCACGGACAGAGCGCGCAGCACGGTGTTGTTGATGCCATGCTCGCTGAGATCCCGGCTGAGATCGAGGTTCCAGCGATTGCTCAGCCTGTTCAGGAGATAAGGCAGATGCGCGTGGAGATCGGCAGGCATCGCGGGGATGCTGGAAGGCAGATCCCTGTCCTCATAATCGACGGCACGGGCCGGTTTGGTCATGAACGCTTCCCTGGATACAGACAGGCGGGGTCGTCAATGCTGTGATTTGGCGTAATCAAGCAAGGCATGGCGCAGATCGGTCGGGATCGGGATCGACTTATGCAGGTTGAGATCGGTGGTCACCACGGTTAACCGTCCTCGCAATGCTTCCTGCTCTCCCTTGAAGGCATGAAGCAGCAAAGCG
>NZ_DAMBUH010000074.1:0-6508 GCF_032053605.1 Tianweitania sp. | reverse complement strand
ACGAAGAAGTCGGAATGCGCGCTGACATAGCCGAGCCCTATGCGGCGCTGGCCGATGATCTCGTAGTAGTCGAGGCCAAGCGCCTGAGCGTACCACTCTTCGATGACGACATTGAAGATGTCGAAGAACTGTGGCGTATAAACGATGCCCGCCGGATCACACTGACCGAAGCGGATCTTCACGGCGCCGAACCAAAGGGCATCGCCAAGCTCGGCTCGGGTGATCGGTGTCGGTTTCTCAGCAGGGTCGATGTTGACGGGCTTGTTCATAGAAAGGTCTTCACAGTTGCGATCGTGCTGTCGAGCTGTTTTTGCGATGCGTCCTTGATGGCCGCGTCACGCAAACGGCGCGCCCAGTCTGCCGCGTCCGATCGCGCTTCGAGCAGCTTGATCGTGGCAAGCACCTTGTCGAACTTCGAGTGTCCGCGTGCATGCGTGTCGGAATAGCCCTTGATCAGGCGCTGGCATTGCAGCACTTCAATACCAAGCTGGTAGTTGCGTCCGAGCATCCGCGTGGCCGTCGCCAGCCAGGCATCACGATGCGCTACTTCCACCTGATGGCGCAGCGAACCGCGACGCAGGAACCGCATGCCTCCGGTGACATAAAGCACCAGAAACCAGGGCAGCGAATAGGTCCGGATGCGCCGACCCTTGTTGATGCGCCGATCGAGCCAGCCATACAAACGCGGATGCGCTTCGATCCACCGGCCGATCCCGGCGGGGAGCAAGCCGTTCACCTCGTCCATGCGCGGATGCATGAACTCTGTGGTCTGCATAACTTGCCCGTCGCGCAGACCCATGTCCTTTTCGATGCGGTCGCGGCGCTGCATGCGGGTCTTGAGGTCTGCGACGCGAATAACATCGTCATAGCACATGGCATTGGCGATATACTTCGCGGCAGTGACCGTGAAGGCGAAACCATGGTCGGCACCGCCTGCCCGTTCATCTTCCTTCGCAATCGTCTCGAGGATGTCGAGATATTCTGCGCCATAAGGTAGATCCTGGTAATCCACGACCTTGCACAAGCCGGCCCGAGCCATCGACCGGGCGTCGGTGGGTAGAACAGTTTTCAGCCGCGCAAGCAGCGGCTTCAACCGTGCATCCGGCTCGAACGTTAGCGGAGTGGACGACGCGCTCGGTGCGGAGGGCCCGAGGTTGGGCGGCGACGCGGCAGCAACGGCGGAAGACGGAGCCGGTGAAGGCAAGTCGGTTGCTGCCGGAACAACTGCTGTCTCACCCGATCCCACCCGTTGAAAGGCGGCCTCGAAGGTGCGGATGCTGGCGTCCACGCCTTTGCCGCCTTGGCGGATGATGCCGAGGTAATGCTCGCGCTCAAAAGGGAGAGCGCCGGAGGCGGCCAGCGCGCCGAACATGGCGGAGGAAATGACGCTGCCGTTACGAACCGCAAGGTCTTCCATGTTGAAGACGATTTCGCGCTTTGCAACGACCCCGATCGCCCTGGAAACGGCTGAACTGTCTGCGATGCCCTCGCCAGGAGCGATCTTCTCGGTCACCGACAGCGAACGATGGTCGGAAGCAATCAGCGTGGTGCGGTCCGGCGTAATCAGCCCGCGCAAAATGGAACGGCCGGCTTCCATGAACTCCGAAGCGATCACGACATCCACATCGCCCGGCGTCGGCATCTGCGCCAAGATCGGCTTGCGCCCATCCAGCATGGGCATCATCTCGACATAATAGATCGTGGCACCGGTGCGCTGCGCCACGCCGGGAACGGATGTGGACTGCGCCGCCCAGCCTTGCGCTTCGGCAAGCTGGACGATCCAGTCGGTCAACACGCCGCCACCCTGGCCGCCCATGGCAACGATGGCCAGTGAGATCGGGCGCTCGGTTGCCGGGCCCGCGGGAGCCAGCGGCAGTCGGATCGTATCGTCCTTCATGCGGGAACTGCTGCCACCTGGACGCGGCGCATGGCGCGGCGGCGCTGCAGAAACGCGATCACGGCCATGGAGATCTTAGCCTTGAACATGTCCCACCGCGTCGGATTGTGGATCACGTCGGCTCGGAAGAAGGACGGGCAAAGCACGGCCGCCTCAGCCACTTCGCCGCAATTGCCACAGGCGACACAGGAGTTATCGATTGCGGCAACGGGATCATCGCGCAGCGGATCGTCGAGCTCCTTAACCGACAAGGACGGACAGCCCGAAAGCCGGATGCAGGCATGGTCGCCCGTGCACACATCCTCATCAACGCCGTAACGCTCCTTGACCACGCGCTCGCCAGATTTGATCGCTTTGTTGACCAGCGGCTTCACGCGGCGCTGCTTGTTGAGCATGCATTCCGACGAAGCCACGATAACCTTTGGGCCTTCTCCGGTGGAAGTCAGGGCTTCCCGCAGCGTGTCGCGCATCTTGGTGACATCGTAGGTGCGGTCGATCTGGCGGACCCATTTCACACCAATACCTTCAACGGCCTTGGTGATCGAATTGTTCGTTTGGCGGTTCTTGTTCTGGGCACGCGACGACAGGATGTCCTGACCGCCAGTCGCGGACGAATAGAAGTTGTCGACGATGATGAAGACGCCGTCATGCTTGTTGAAGACGGCATTGCCGATGCCCGAGGTCAGGCCGTTGTGCCAGAAACCGCCATCGCCCATTACCGCAATCGACTTCTTGTCGGCTTTCACGTTGAAGGCCGAGGTCGATGCGGGCCCCAAGCCGAAGCCCATTGTTGTGGCGCCGATGTTGAACGGCGGCAGGATCGAGAACAGGTGGCAGCCGATATCGGCCGACACGTGATGCTCGCCGAGTTCTTCTTCAACGAGCTTCATGGACGCAAAGATCGGCCGCTCCGGGCAGCCGGTGCACAGGCCCGATGGACGCGGCGGGACCACTTCGCGCAATCGTTTAACCTCCGGCAGATCGAGCACCGGGCGTGCATCGGGCAGCGGTGGGCGGTTGCCCAGCATCGGCGGGTCGAACTTTTCCAGGAAGGTCCGGATGCCTTCCATGAGTACCTGCGCGGTATAATCGCCGCCCATCGGCAGCACGTCCTTGCCCGACACTCTGGTGTTGATGTCGCGCCGACGCAGAACCGTGTTGATCGCCTGCTCGAGATATTCCGGCTGGCCTTCTTCCACCATCAGCACGGCATCCTTGCCCGCGCAGAACTCCGCAACCTCCGTGTCGATCACCGGATAGGTCACGTTCATGCAGTAGATCGGCAGCTTCAGCGTGCCATAGGCATCCGACAGGCCGAGATATTGCAGCGCGCGAATGACATTGTTGTACATGCCGCCCTGGATGATGATGCCGGTCTTGGCATTCTCCTGCGGCCCCATCCACTCGTTAAGCTTGTTGTCCTTGATGAAGTCGACCGCCGCCGGCATGCGGATCTTGATCTTCTCTTGTTCCTGCACATAGGCGGCAGGCGGCAGAACGATGCGGCTGAGATCGCGCTTGGGGTTGTTGAGCGCGTCCTGAAGCGTAAAGGAGGGCTTCACATTATCCTTGGCGATGAACGAGCCGTGCATGTGGCAGGAACGCACGCGCACTTCCAGCATTACAGGCGTGTTGGACGCCTCCGAGAGTTGGAAACCCTTCTCGATCAGATCGACGATGCAGGTATGGTCGGGGCGCGGATCAAGCAGCCACATCTGCGACTTCATCGCGAAGGCATGGGTGCGCTCCTGCATGATGGAGGAGCCTTCACCGTAATCCTCGCCAACAATCACCATCGCCCCGCCCGTGACGCCACCCGATGCAAGGTTCGCCAGCGCATCCGACGCAACATTGGTGCCGACCGTCGACTTCCAGGCGACAGCGCCGCGCAGCGGATACATCACCGAAGCCGAAAGCATCGCGGCCGCCGTGGCCTCGCTGGCGGAACTCTGGAAGTTGACCCCAAGCTCGTCGAGCACGTCCTTGGCGTCAGCCAGAACGTCCATCAGGTGGGAGATCGGCGAACCTTGGTAACCGCCGACATAAGACACGCCAGATTGCAGCAGAGCCTTCGTAATGGCGAGAATGCCTTCCCCCCGGAACTCCTCGCCGTCACCAAGCCGGAGGTCCTCCACTTCGCGTGCGAATGAGCGCTCGGCCATGACACAGCTCCTCCCAAAGCGTATGCATCAGCATAGACTTTTGCGGTATTAGGGTCAATCTTACTTCAAGTGCTTCGTTGACATGATGCCGGATGCGTGGATCATGTTGGCTGTAAGAACTTCGGCTTAATCGTCATTAAGCTCACGACGATACTGTCATCTGCAGGCCTGCTTCATGCTCAATAAACGCGACGATGGCTTCGAGCCCTGCCTGCCGCGACAGGTCACTCATGATGTAAGGGCGTCCTTGCCGGACCTTTTCGGTGTCCGACCGCATAACGTCGAGGTCGGCGCCGACATAAGGTGCGAGGTCGGTTTTGTTGATGATCAGCAGGTCGGAACGGGTTATCGCAGGGCCGCCCTTGCGCGGGATTTTCTCGCCCTGCGAAACTGAAATGACGTAGATCGTCAGGTCGGCGAGGTCGGGTGAGAAGGTGGCCGCAAGATTGTCGCCGCCGCTTTCGATTAGGATCACGTCGAGATCAGGAAAGCGCTTGTTGAGGTCGGCGATGGCTGCCAAATTGAGCGAGGCGTCTTCGCGGATGGCGGTATGGGGACAGCCGCCGGTTTCGACACCAACGATCCGGTCTTCCGAAATCGCTTGCAGCCGCGCCAGGATCAGCGCGTCTTCCTTGGTGTAGATGTCGTTGGTGACGACCGCCATCGAATAGCGATCGCGCATCGTCTTCAGCAGCTTCTCACAAAGCGTCGTCTTGCCTGAACCGACGGGGCCGCCGATGCCGATCCGCAGTGGTCCGTTGGGAGAGGTCATGAGCGGAAGATCCTTGTGGTGAGCGTTTCGTGGTTCATCGCGGCGATGTCGGTTGCATAAGCGATGGCGCCGAGGTCGTTTTCGTCGGCGGCGGCAAGCGTCGTTGCGAGGTTTGCGATCAAGGGTTCGAGCGCAGCCAGAATCGCAAGACCGTTGGTTTGTCCGATCGGTACGAGCCTGACCGCAACGGAGATCTGCGCCTGAGCATAGGCGGTCAGGAAGGCGAGCGCGGTGCTGGCCGGATTGATCGAGGCCGCGCCGGCGATTGCACCGAAAGCGATTGGGTAAGGACACGCGGCGGGAAGGCGTTCATGGACCGGATCGGGCCATGCCTTGGCGGCCTGAATGAAGGCGTGGCCGGTCACCAGCAGTTCCTCGTGACGCTGCCGCGCGGGCGTTAAAGCAAGGCAGAGATCGGCGAGGTCGGAAAGCCGCGCGGCATCGTCGTGCGCCCGGCAGGCCAGAACCGCAAGGATGGCATCGTTGCGCCCGGCGCCACTTTGCAGATTGCCTTCAAGCCAATTGCGCGTAGCGTCGGCGTCTCGGATCGTTCCTTCCACGATCGCCGTTTCCAGCCCGCCGGAATAAGCGAACGTCCCCACCGGAAAAGCCGGCGAGGCCCAGATCAGAAGCCGTTGCAGCGCAAGGCTGTCAGTCATGGTGGTGGTGATGGTGCTTGGAATGGGCATGATCGTGGCCGTGATCATCCCCATGCCCATGATATGCGCCGCGTTCCGGTGAGAAGGGCGCTTCCACATCGCTTACGCGGGCGCCGAGGCCGATCAGCATGTCGCGGATGACGTGATCGCGGCCGATCAGGATGCGGTGTTCCTCGATTTGCGCGGGCAGATGGCGGTTGCCGAGATGCCAACAGAGCTTGGCAAGGTGGTTGGGATCGCGCGCCGTGATCTCGTAGAGCGGCTCCTGTGCGGCGGAAACGGCAATCGATGAGCCGTCTTCCAGAACCAACGCGTCGCCATCGGCGAGAACGATCGCGCTCGGAAAATCCACCAGCACGTCGCCACCGCCCTGAAGCGACAGCCGCTTGCGCCGGAGATGCCGCTCGTCATGAGCGAGCACGACTCGTCCGGCAATCTCCTGCGAAGACGTGAGGCCATGGGCATGACTGACTGCGCGTTTCATGATGCTGTTCCTTGGGAATTGGCAAAGCGAAGGGGACTATGGGTGCAGAACCTGCATCGCCTTCACGGCGGCGGTAGCGCGGTTTTCGACCCCGAGCTTGGTGTAGATCTGTTCCAGATGTTTGTTGACCGTTCGCGGGCTGAGGCTCAGCACGGCAGCAATGTCGCGGTTCGACTTGCCGCGCGCAATCCATAGGAGCACCTCGCTTTCGCGCGCGGTCAGGCGAAAATGCTGACGCAGCGCTTCTTCCTGATTGGCCTCTCCTTCGGTGATCAACCGAAACAGGTGTTCGTCCGTGCCGATCAAGCCGAGATAGGTAAGGTGGATGGTCAATCCAGGGCTAAGGAGCAGGCTGGATGTCTCGCCGGTGGCAACCGCGCGCGCACCAAGCCAAGTGCGTATCCGCTGGCTGATCAGGGCCTGCGCATCCCCCGGCATTCCCGCCTGTTCGATCAGGCGGGACGCCTGCGGTGTCGCCCAGTGACGCGCGCCGGATGCGGCAAAGGCCATCAGATGCCGGCCGGCGGCATCGAG